>DAIUKN010000085.1:2383-8527 GCA_036848195.1 Bacteroidota bacterium | reverse complement strand
CGGCACCGTTCACTCTTCTTTCATTTGTGAAGCTGGCCACGCAGCGCGGGTTTTACCGCGGAAGGACATTTCACCGGGTCGTGCCGAACTTTGTCGTGCAAGGAGGCGATCCACGTGGCGACGGCTGGGGCGGACCGGGGTATACCATACGATCGGAATTCTCACCACGGGGATTCGAGACGGGAACACTTGGGCTTGCCAGCGCGGGGAAAGACACTGAAGGGTCTCAGTTCTTCATCACGCATTCGCCACAGCCGCATCTGGACGGCCGCTATACCGTGTTCGGGAAAGTGATAGCCGGTCAGGAGGTCGTTGACAGGCTCCTCGTCGATGACCGGATCTTCGACATTACCATGGCACCCCTCCCTCAACCGGCCGACGGAAACAGGGCAAAATAATCAGCCTCACCCCTTCCGTGCCACGACAAGGCAGCCGGCAATGATGTCATGCAGCGCCTGCTTCTGCTGCGTGAATCCTGCCATGATATATCCGAGCCCCATGATGGCGCCGGAGATCAGCTTGGCGAAATAGCGCCCTGTTGCTCTCCCGAATGAAATCCGGTTTCCGCTCATGTCTGTTACCGTCAGCCCCAGTGCCATCTTCCCGAGCGTCCCACCTCTCACCGACGACTCCATGAGGGCGAAGTACAGCCATCCACCAACCGCGATGATCAGCATGGTGAGTCCGAATGTCCCCACGGCGAGAACGCCCAGCGCGGGGGAGCCATCGGCGATTTCATCGGAATTCATGGCCGCGCCTAGCCCGGTCAGTCCGATTGCCGGGAGTAACAGAATAAAGCTCGCGAACCCGAGAAGAACACTGTCGATCAGGTAGGCAACGAACCGTTTCCAGAAACCGGCGTACGTGATATCCGGCATGAGTGTCCCTTTCCTTTGTTGGAGTGTCAATCGAGATCAGAGGAGAGCCTCGGGTTTCACGTGAACCGCAATCCAGATGCAGGGCGGGGAGGTGCTGGTCTCCTCCACGCGGTGTCTCTGATGTGCGGGGAGTAGTATCCAGTCGCCCGGCTGCATGCGAATCTTCGTGCCGTCGTCCAGAGAGAGCCTGGCCGTACCTCCGAGAAGTGCAACCCATTCATCCCACTCCTGGTCGAACCACTCCCCCACCGCAGTTCGCTGACCGGTCGAGACAATCCGCTCGATCCTGACAGCGGGTCCCCCAAGGAGCTGCTCGATTGTCTCGACATCGGCCCGGAGGGGATGGGCCATTGCGAAAAGGTTCCCCGTCTCCCGGCGACTCATGGCAGACCCTTATCCATTCTTCTTAACTTTCCCGTAGCAGAAGCAGTCGCGGGGTTCCGTCCCGCGGTTAGGAAGGACCATCCACCGTTCGAGCATCCCTTCCCGCTCGAAGCCTGCCTTCTCGAGCACGCGCGCGGAAGCAAGGTTCTCCACGTCGCATACCGCCCAGACTCGGGTGACCTCTTCCTGCTCGAGCGCCCAGGATGAGACCGCGAGGACCGCCTCGGTCATGTACCCCTTGTTCCAGAACGGTCTGGCCAGGACGTAGCCAAGATTCGCGTGAGTTTCCATGCGGAGATCGACCATTCCGATGACCTGGTTTTCCTCTTTCAGGGTCACGGTCCATGCGAAAGAAGTGCGTTTCTCCCAGCTTGCAAGGACACGCTTGAGGAACTCCTCCACTTTGGCAGGAGACTGATCGACCCGCCAGGTCAGGAACTTCGTCACTTCCGGATCGCGGGCGTAGGTCCTGATGATCGTCTCTGCGTCGTCCAGAAGCGGTTTGCGGAGGACCAGATGTTCCGTGGTGATTGTGTCGGGAGTAGGTATCACGCGACGGCGGACTCGAGAAGCCGGATAGTCCCGAGGGATGCCTCAATTTCTGCCTCGATGCCCAGCGGGACTGTGAACTTGTTCTCAATGTGACCGATCATCGCACCATACCACGCCGGAATGCCAAGAGGCCGGATATGATCCGCAAGCACCTCCTCCAGAGTGAGCGAGCCGTATCCCTCACCCGGCGTACAATTCGTACATTTCCCGAAGACGAACCCCGCGATCCTCTGAAGGACACCTGCAAGCTTCAGCTGCGTGAGCATTCTGTCGATGCGGTATATTTGTTCGCTATCCTCTTCGAGAAACAGGATCACGCCGGACCATGAAGGGAGATACTCCGATCCGATCATCGAGGAGAGCACCGAGAGGTTCCCACCCACGAGCCTTCCGCGGGCCGAGCCGGGCGTGATGGTCTCAACCCTGTCCTTTGTCTGCGCGAGGAGATCACCCGCCGCGAGGGGGTTCGCGTACGTGACGGGCTCCGCGCTGAAGAGAAGCCTCCGGAAATGCTCGACCGAGAAGGGGTTCCATGTCGAGGTCCCGACGGGACCGTGGAACGTCACGACTCCCGACCGCGCATAGATGGCGACAAGGAGCGACGTGATGTCGCTGTACCCGATCAGCGCCTTCGGGTGCTTCCGGATCCCCTCGAAATCGATCTGCGGGAGGATTCTGTTGCACCCCCACCCCCCCGGACCGCAAGAATCGCGTGAATGGACGGGTCGGTGAACATTCCGTTGATGTCCTTTGCCCTCGCTTCGTCGGTTCCTGCCAGATAGCCATAACGGTCCAGAAGATGCTTCCCTTCGAAACTCTTGAGTCCGAGGGCGGCAAGGGACTCCCTGACAATGGCTACGTCCACAGACTGAAACGTCGCACCGGCGGGATTGACGAGCCCGACTGTATCACCCGACCTGAGTCGGGGCGGCTTCAGGAGTGCGGGTGAAGCGGGCGCGGAGAAGGACTTCCCGCGGCGGGCAAGAGCGAGGCCTCCCAATCCAAGGGTCTTCAGGAAGATTCGCCGGTTGGAATGAACGGTCGATGGAAGCGACATGGGCATCGGTTCGGTCGTGGCACGAGTCACTGCGCAGTGAGCGTCACGTTCAGCCTGTACCCTTTGGCCTGAACTTCGGCTCGGTGCTCCTCGAAGAATTCAAGAATTCGCTCCACAGATGTCGTCTGCGTGACGCCGTAGTCGATATCCGTGTGTTTCTCGACGTAGATGTCTCCGGAATACGGCGTCGAGGAGTCATAGTCAACCACCCCGTTCTCGATCGGAGGCGTGAGGACGAACGACGAGTGCGCGGAAACCATCTTGACCATTCCGACGAGCTCGAAATTGGGCACGCCATCGCGGACCGCCAGGGCGATTCCCCCGCTGAATCCGCCCCCGAAGACGGCATCAACAAGAAACGAACCGCGCCTGTCGCGGTTCGGACTGCTGACAATCCCTTTGGTGACGATCCTGAATCCTGATGGGTACCCGAAGAGATAGACGAAGCTCCCCCACTCGAGTTCCCTTGCCTTCCCGAACGGATAGCGGAATACGGGAATGGGAAGCGGCGGTTCGGTCAAAAATCGCTTGCCGAGCAGGGCAATGTCCGCAGCTTCATCGATAGCCAGGATCTCCAGTTCTCCTCCTTCCGGGAGGAGGCCGACGAAGTTCATCTGCCTCTCTTTCACCGCGATCGAGCGGACGGTACTCGTCGGACGGCGATCGGGTCCGATGTGATAGGATACGAGTGTGTCTCCAAAAGAGACCACATGGGCACACGTCATCAGCAAAACGGACCGATTCTGGTACGAAAGGATCGTGGCTGTCCCCGACATGGACCTATTGACAAAGACCGAAGACGCCGCGCGGGCGGTGAGGAGCTCCCGCGTGATGTCACGGAGTCGGAGGCGTTCGCTCTCGGCAAAAGCGAACGTCCGGTAATAGGCGACGGTGCTGAGCATCTTCACAGATTCGCTGATTTCCTCAAGCTGCTTCGAACATCCCCTGTAGGGGAACTCCGTGTCGTATTTTCCGTCGAGCAGCGTGGGATACACTTCTCGGTATGCAGAGGTGGAGCAGGAGAGAGAAGCGAAGGCGAAAAGGGCAAAGGAAAGAACAGCGGCGGTGCGAAGGAGTTTCATTGCGTACGTCCTTTCCTGGAGATCAGGCATTCGGGACCGGCACGCGGATGCTGTCAGCCCGGCTCTTCCATCCCCGCGAGCTTGCGCAGCTGCCGGAGCTCGTCGTGCGTCAAACTTCTCATCGCTCCCCGGGGAAGAGCTTCCCGTGTTACCGGGCCGTAGGCCACCCGATCCAGTTTCGTGACCTCGTACCCCAGTTTTTCGAACATGCGCCGGACCTCGCGGTTCCGACCTTCGTGGATCACGATGCCGATCTCCTTTCCCTTTCCTCCGGGAATTACCACGACGTCCGACGGAGCCGCCGGGCCATCCTCGAGGAGAAGCCCCTTTTTCAGGCGGGCAAGGTCTTCATGGCTGATCGTCTTGTCACAGGTGACATGATAGGCCTTTGGAACCTCACGCCGAGGGTGCATCAGCCCGTTTGCAAAAGCACCGTCGTTGGTGAACAGAAGAACCCCGGTCGTGTTCCGGTCGAGTCGTCCGATGGGAAAAACACGCTGCTTGGAACGGATAAGACTCATGACCGTAGTGCGTCCCCTCTCGTCGCTCACGGTCGTGATCGTATCTTTCGGCTTGTTCAGGACGAGGTAGATGTAATCGTGAACACGGACGGCTTGCTTTCCGTCGACGAAGACGCGGTCACGCGCGGGGTCCACCTTCGTGCTGAGGTCGGTCACGATCCGGTCGTTCACCGTAACCTTCCCTTCAAGGATCAGCGTTTCTGCCTTCCGCCGGGAGGTCACCCCACACATACTCAGGTACCGGTTGATGCGGACCGTCGTCCCTGTTCCCGATGTTTCGCGCTTCTTCATGATCCTTCGATGCTTCCATCGCTCTCTCCGGCCCCGCCGGAGTTCCGCTGATCCCGGGTTGGCTCTTCCCCCGCGTCATGATCGTCCATGAGATACTCCTTCTCCACCGTACCGGCCTCCGCCCCCGTTTCATCCGCATCATCGGCGCTTTTCTTGTCCTGCAGCTCCTTCAGCATCCGCTTTTCCACTTCATACTCCGCCTCAGCCATCAGCTCGTCAATCTCGCGCGGTTTCGGGAGCTCTGAAAGATCGTTCAGTCCGAAGTGTTTAAGGAAGTCCCGCGTACTGCCGTAGAGGAGGGGTCTCCCCGGCGTGGCGGCCCGGCCGACGATGGTGACGAGATTCCGTTCAAGAAGGGTCCGCAATACGTAGTCGGCGTTAACGCCACGGATCGCTTCAATCTCCGGTTTCGTGACGGGCTGTTTGTAGGCAATTACCGCCAGTGTTTCGAGGGCAGAAATTGAAAGCTTCCGCCTGGCTTTCTCACGGACCATGGCCCCAAGCCAGGCGCTGAATTCGGGACGCGTCGCAAACTGGAACCCGCCGGCCACCTTCACGATCCGGAACGAACGGCCTGTCCCCTCGTATTCCCTGTTCAGTTCATCGATGTGGGAAAGAATAACGTCTGAGGTCAGGCGGCCCGGTTGCACGCCCCCTTCCAGCAACTCGAAGATGTCCAGCACCTGCCGGAGGGTCAGCGGCTCGTCGCTCGCAAAGAAGAGTGCTTCGAGAATCTGATGGATCGTCGGGCGGGAGGAAAGAGTGCCGGTGCTTGTCATGATGCGGTTGCCGTGGTAATGGGCACAACCGGGGTCACTTGGCGGATCAGAATGTCGTCTGTCGTTTCCACCGGTCCCAGGGAGATGATCTTGTTCTTGGTCAGTTCCAGGATCGCAATGATGGTAACGATGATCCGGACCTTCTCGGTCATATGGTCCACCAGGCGGAGCAGTGTCGTCGGACCGTGGACGCGGAGGAAGTCGATGATGAAGCTCATCTGCTCGTCGACGGACACGTTGAGGAGCGTCACTTCATGGACGACCTTCTTCGGCATCTGGTCCATCGCCGACTTGAATGCGGCAATGAGGTTGAACAGCGAGATGTCCTTGAGCGTATCGGTGGAGTCTTCCAGTGGCTGGAGTTTGGCATCGGCGTGGAAGAACGAACGATAATACAACTTGCGCTGCTCATCCTCCATGGAAGACATCCGCTGTGACATCTCCTTGAAACGCTTGTATTCGATCAGGCGGCGGACGAGCTCGGCGCGCGGATCCTCTTCGTCCTCGGCATTCTCGTCGCGCGGGAGCAGCATCCTGACCTTGATCTGCATCAGCGTCGCGGCCATGACGATGAAGTCGCCGGCAACCTCAAGATCCATC
>DAIUKN010000085.1:0-2373 GCA_036848195.1 Bacteroidota bacterium | reverse complement strand
CCAGGAACTCCTTCGTTATCTTCGAGATCGGAATGTTGTAAATATCCAGCTCATCCCTCCTGATGAAGAAGAGGAGGAGATCGAGAGGCCCTTCGAACTCGGTGAGCTTGACGCGGTACATGAATGCTCCCTCGCGATCAGCCGAGCTTCATGGCTCGGTGCACATCGTCCATCGTGGTTGTGGCGCGCGCCCGCGCACGATCCTCGCCGTCGGCGACTATTGCGGCAATCTCCCCCGGATGGGATTCAAAATGCGCGCGACGCTCGCGGAACGGACCCAGACACTCCGCGATCGCGCCGGCAATCCGGTTCTTGCATTCGACGCAGCCGAGCGCTCCGCTCCGGCAGTCTGCATCGATCTGCGGCGCCCCGCTCGGATTGAACTTCTTATGATACGTGAACACAAGACAGATCTCCGGCCGTCCCGGGTCGTTCTTCCGGATTTTCTGCGGATCAGTCACGGCAGTGCGCATCTTCTTCTGTATCTGGTCGGGCGGGTCGGAGAGAAGAATGGTGTTCCCGGACGACTTGCTCATCTTCCTGTCCATGCCATCCAGCCCGGGCAACCGCGCAAAGGGGGTCAGTTTCGGTTCGGGCTCGGGGAAAACCGGTCCGTACTGATTGTTGAATCGCCGGGCGATCTCCCGGGAAATCTCGACGTGGGGGACCTGATCCTCGCCAACCGGGACAAGATCCCCCTTGTAGAGCAGGATATCTGCCGCCTGAAGGACAGGGTACCCCAGATGCCCGTAGCTGACGTTCTCGATCTTCAGGTCGCGCACCTGGTCCTTGACGGCCGGATTCCGTTCCAGGCGCGCTGCCGTGATGAGCATGGAGAATATCAGATGCAGCTCCGCATGCTGTTTTACCTGAGATTGCCGGAAGATTGGACTCTTCTGAGGTTCAATGCCCGCCGCCAGCCAGTCCATGACCATGTCGATGGAGTTCTGATGGAGGGCTGTCGAATCGAGATTCGTCGTCAGCGCATGGTAGTCTGCAATGAGATGATAGTTGTTGTACGTTCCCTGCAACGCGACCCAGTTTTCCAGCGCTCCGACCAGATGCCCGAGATGGAGCTTCCCTGTCGGGCGCATCCCGCTGAGGATTGTCTTCTTTATCGTCATGAAATCGTTTCGATCTTTCGCTTGGAGACAGGGGAAAACGCCCCCCCGATGACTGAAGGAAGGCCCACTCTGTTCGAGATGGAATCAGTTGAGAAACAGGTAGGGCTTCCAGCGTTCATCCAGCGATCCGACAAAGTGCCTGATGAACGTTACGTGGTTGGGCCGCATCGGCTTCTTCCGGAGGGTCATCGGAACCTCTTCGGGCGTGCGATCCCCCTTCCTGTTATTGCATCGGACACACGCACACACAAGGTTCTCCCAGGTATCTTCCCCACCGCGTGACAACGGGATGACATGGTCAACCGTCAGCGGAAGATCGCCCCTCCCGCAGAACTGACAACGGTGGCCATCCCTCCGGAGGATGTTTTTGCGCGAAAGGATGATTTTCTTGTGTGGAACGCGAACGTACATCGACAGGCGTACGATGCTCGGGAAAGGCATCGTGATGGAGACGGAGGAAACCCTTTTCCCGTCGTGGGCGGCAATCAGTTCGACTTTGCCCAGATAGAGCAAGACAATCGCCTTGCGAACGTTGATGACGCTCATCGGCTCGTAGTTCTGGTTCAAAATCAGAACCTTCGCGTTCATCTTACCGTTGGATCCGTTCGATGGATGCTGAGCGCTGAAGTTCTTCTCCTCTTCTTCGGTCTCTGAAAACAGAATGTGAATGCGACTCAAATGCTTCAAAAATATACGATTCGAGCCGCCTATTGTCAAGGTACATGACCCGATCCGGCCAAATGAAAGGCCCCGGGAAATCATCTCCCCGGGGCCACAAGGTTGTCTGGACGCTGGACCGGCTACTTCGGAATCTGGACAGCAACGAAGTTTGTTGTTTTGTCATCTTGCCGGACGCGGAGGAGGATTGAATCTCCCGGTTTGCGCGCGTCGAGGACCTTCTTGAGATCAGAAGGCGAGCTCACGTCTTTCCGGTCGGCTTCGAGGATGATCTGGTTGGCACGAAGGAAACGGCTGTATGCCTCGCCATATGGCTTCACCTCCGTCACCAAGACTCCCTTCTCGAGCCCCAGTTCCTTCTTCTCCTCCGATGTGAGCGCGCGAACGCTCATGCCGAGGCCCTCCATCTTCATCGTCTTCGAAGAACCTGCCTCGGACTCCTCTTCATTCTTTGCCAGCTCCGGATTCTTCGAGGAAGTCGCGGCCTTATCTTCACGTGCTTTGAGCGTGACCTTCTTTTCGAGCGTCTTGCCGTCGCGGAACAGCTTAACGGTCACGACGTCACCAACGT
>DAIUKN010000084.1:0-8607 GCA_036848195.1 Bacteroidota bacterium | reverse complement strand
CGGAGGGGAAGAACCACCTCGACCCGCTCCACCGGGGTGTCGTGCGCCATTCGCGTCGATCTCCGGATCCCCGTCAATTCTGTGAAGACATCGTTCGTTACCCATCCACCCCAGAATAGTTCCGCGATTCCCGCGTTGATTGCGGAAAGGGATAGGTTCCCCGCTGACCGGATGTCACCATAAAACGATGCTCCGTTGCGCCGGAGGTATTCAAGGATGCGGCGTGCGGGAGCACCAAGCTCCTCTTCATCTGCCACTGAGGGGAGGAACGCCCCCGCCTCACCACGAAGGAGACATTTCATCCTTCCTGGTCCTGCGCCAACCCAGACGATGACGCCATGTGAAGCCAGCTCATTGATGGCAGCAGGAACGTAATCGCGCAGGCGAGACTGGAGGATTTCACGTTCCCAGATTTCCGATGGGAGCGGCAGACCCTGGAGTTGTGCAAGGCACTCCTCGAGACCGTCCGCGGCAGTCATGCGAGCTGCCGGGTGGAGACGTTGCCAGTGGAGGAGAAATCCGGTGAACTCTCCGGGAGACGAGGGTGTAATCTCGCGTCTAAGTATCGAGATCGTCTGGCGATGGATCCTCTCCATCGTCGGGCGATAGCACCATTGCTCTTCTCCCGATGAGGGGAGCTCCGGCGGCCGGAATCTTCCGCGGAGCACGCTCCTGTTCCGCTCCAGGTTCCGGGCGATAGCCTCCACGCGTTCCGGCCGAAATCCGAACCGGCGCGCAAGTTCCGACGGGGTCACCGGCCCGTGGCTCTGGATGTACCGGCCGAGGACGTGACGGGCGTGGTCCTCTGCATCGAGGCTTTGATAGATGGTTTCTTCCTCTCCGGCAATCCAGCGGGTTCCATCTGCGATGGCGACCGGCACTGCCCGACCGTCGGCCGCAAGCTCGCGTAGCATGAGCCGGCCGTCGCCGTCGCATCGTGCGACGATTTCCTCTTCGGTGAGGTCTCCCACCCGGATCAACAGCTCCATGAGCTCCTCCGGGGATCTCGCACGTGTTCCGGGGGAAACATGTTGCAGATACTGCTCGACGGCGTCGATGGCTTCCGGGCGGAGCAGAGAAGGGGCCGATTCGAGGTCGATAATCTCCGCGAGGAGTTCACGATTGACGGCCAGGTACTGGCTCTGGCGGTCGGCGCGCGGCTGGTCCCATTCGTACATGTAGACCGCGATGAAATCGAAAAGGAGGCTGGCCGTGAAAGGTGAAGGGACCTCCGTCTGTACCGTCTCAACCCGGATAGCCCCGGATTCAAGCGCGCGGAGGATTTCTTTACAGTGCTCGAAATCGAGGACGTCGTTGAGCACCTCGCGAACAGTCTCGATGACAATCGGGAAATCACCGTACCGCCGTGCCACCTGCAGCAGATCCGCTGCGCGGAGGCGCTGGAGCCAGAGAGGTGTCCGTTTTCCCGGAGCCATTTTCGGCATCAGAAGTGCGCGTGCAGCATTCTGGCGGAACTGCCCCCCAAAAAGCGGCGAACTCAAGAGCTCTTCCAGAACAATGTCCTGGCCCTCCTGTGCTGTCAGGCCGTCGAAGAGATGCAGTGGCAGGACGTCCCGGTCGGAGCAACGGAACAGAATTCCGTCGTCGTTGTACAGCATCTGCGACTCGACGCCGGTCATGGCCTGCAGACGGTGGCCGAGGACCAGCCCGAGAAGGCCGTTCACCCGGCGTCCGTACGAGGAGTGGATGACAATTCTCGGGTCCCCGATCTCGTCGCGGAATCCCTCGACAAGAAAAAGTTGATCGTGAGGGACGCTCCCTGAAGCTGCATGCTGTCGCCTGAAATATTCCTGGATGTTCCACGCCGCGCGCGAGTCGATCGGATATTCTCGCTGGAGCCACGAGAGGCAGTCCGGGGCATCGGCACGCGATGCCATGGCGCGCCGGAACTCGCCGATCTTCTTCCCTAGCTCGTAACTCCTCCCGATTCCCTCGCCGCGCCAGAACGGCATCCGCGCCGCCTGGCCGGGAGCGGGCCTCACGATCAGGCGGTTGGCATCCATCTCGATGACCCGCCAGACATTGCTGCCGAGAATGAACGTGTCTCCCGTCCGTGTCTCGTAGACGAACTCCTCATCCACCTCTCCGACTCTGGTTTTGCGGTCTTCAAGGTAGACGCCGAAATATCCCCGGTCCGCTATGGTGCCGCCGCTTGTGATCGCCAGTCTGCCGCTCCCGGGGAGCGCGCGGAGCGTGTTGTTAACCCTATCCCAAGAAACCCTCGGACGGAGCTCGCGAAATGCCTCGTCGGTATAGCGTCCTGCGAGCATCTGCAGCACTCCGGCATACAGCGTCCGTGAAAGATTCCGGTAGCATGCCGACCTGCGGACGAGCCTGAAGAGTTCATCGGTGTCCCACTCCTCGACGCTCACCATCGCGACAATCTGCTGCGCGAGCACATCGAGGCAGTCGGACGGGATGGTGGTCATCTCCACGTCGTGTTCGAGCATCGCTCGGGCAACAACAGCCGACTCAACAAGATCCTCACGATGCGAAGGGAGGACCCGTCCCTTGCTTTCGGCTGTGATCAGGTGTCCGGAGCGTCCGACACGCTGTAGCCCCCGTGCCACGCCTTTTGGGGATTGCAGCTGAACGACCAGATCGATGCTCCCGATATCGATGCCGAGCTCGAGGGAAGAGGTCGTGACCAGCGCGCGCAGTTTTCCATCCTTCAGGTCCCGTTCCATCTGCTCCCGCGCGTGGCGCGACATGCTCCCGTGGTAGGCCCGAACGAACGGCGAGCCCGCGTGCCCGGCAGGGACCGGCTCTGACGCGTCTGGGGGATGTGGGCCGGCCGCCTTCGCCGGAACCGCGTAGAGGTTGAAGTTTCTGCCTGCGGGCGAACCATCGTTGTCATCGCCCGCGACCATTTCGTTCAGCTTGGCGGCGACACGTTCGGCGAGCCTCCGGTTGTTGACGAAGACCAGCGTCGTCTTGTGCCGCCGGATCTTCTCCAGAATATCTGCAAAGATCATGGGCCAGACACTTTCCTGAGGCAGGAGTGAGAAATCCGGCGCAGGACATTCGACCCGAAGGTCCATATTCTTTTTCCGGCCAGCATCAATGATGTTGACGCGGCGCGGGGCGAGTGTCTCGCCCACCCAATGGAAGCCCCCGAGAAACTCCGCGATTCTTTCCAGCGGTCGCTGTGTCGCCGACAGGCCGATCCGGATCACTTCCTGCTCGGCAACCTCCTGAAGGCATTCCAGCGAGAGCGACAGATGGACCCCGCGCTTATTCCCGCACACGGAGTGGATCTCGTCGATAATGACGTACTGGACGGTCCGGAACATATTCCGGGCCTGTTTCGAAGTCAGCATCAAGTAGAGCGACTCGGGCGTGGTGATCAGAATGTCGGGCGGGTGCTTGAGCATTGCTGTGCGCCGGGCCTGGGGAGTGTCGCCGGTCCGGACCGCAGTGCGTATGATCGGGAGCTTCCGTCCAGCACGGTGGGCTTCATCGCGGATCGCCTGAAGCGGACTTTCGAGGTTTCGCTCGATATCGTTATTCAGGGCTTTGAGGGGGGAGACGTAGAGGATGCGTACCCCTGGATCGAGTTCCCCGGAGAGATGCTGCTCAACCAGATGGTTGATGGCCCAGAGGAATGCCGCAAGCGTTTTGCCTGAGCCGGTTGGCGCGAGGATGAGCGTATTCTCCCCGGCGGAAATGCTCGGCCACCCCAGCACCTGCGGTGGAGTAGGTTCCCTGAAGGTTCGTTCAAACCATGCGCGAACGATCGGGTGGAAGTCTGTCAGGACGGGGTGGGATGGCATAGTCGGACCGCTTTTACACGGCCGTTGTCTCTGGCAGCGGGCCGTTGATGAATGCTATGCTGAGACCCTTCACCACCGCACCGAGCCGGATCGCGTCGACCATGACCTCCTGCCGTCTTTGCGCAATTCTGCAGATGAACCATCTTTGAATTCCTTCCCCCTTTTCTCGTGAAACGCACCTATCAAGTTCAAATTAGGGGAATTTCCGCCCAATGGTCATCATGTCGGCGCCATCTGAATTGTTGCATGAGAGAGTTTGTCGCACCAATTCAAACATACAACGAACACCCTGAAGTGTCAAGGTGACGCTCTGAAGCGCCAAATCGGGGAATTGAGTTCGCCTCGCCCGCAACAACAAGCTCTCCGCCTGCGTATCAGAGAGTAGTGTTGTCCCTTCGTTTTGGCTAAAAGCTGGAGGCCTCTGCATGAAAAAAAAGAAGATCATCTTTTCGTCGCTCGGGGTCGTCGTTCTCGTGGGAGCGGCGTATCTGATTTTTGGGGGCTCCAAGAAAACGGATGAGAACACCCTTCCAAGAGTGAAAGTAACCAGGTCGAACATCGTCGACAAGGCCCTTGCGGTAGGGACCGTGGAGCCCGAGAATGAGATCTCGGTAAAGTCCAAATCCTCAGGGGTTGTGAAGCGGATCTTTGCCGATGCCGGGGCGTACGTGAAGGCCGGTGATCCCCTGCTTGAAGTCAAGCCCGATCCGACACCGCTTGAGCTGGCCGACGCCAAACGTCAGGTTCAGTTGAAAGAGGTGGAGATGGACAACCTGACCAAAGAATCGGTCCGGCAGGAGTCGATGGCCAAAAAGCAGATGATTTCCCAGAAAGAGTACGAGGATTTCCAGCGCAACTTTCAGGGCGCGCAACTGCAGCTGAAGATCGCCCGTGAACGTCTTGCTCTCCTGGAAAGCGGGAAGGTAAAGATTGAAAACACGCAAATCGAATCGATCGTGAAAGCCCCCATCGACGGGTTTGTCCTCCGGAAGATGGTCGAGGTGGGTGATCCGGTCACTCCGCTGACCTCGTACCAGGAGGGGACCGTTCTGATGAAGATGGCGAACATGGAGCGCCTGATCTTCAAAGGGACCGTCGATGAAATTGACGTTGGGAAGCTGAAAGAGGGGATGGAGGCCGAGCTGAAGGTGGGTGCCATCCCGACAGAGAAGATCTCCGGAAAACTCTCCAAGATCTCGCTGAAGGCGGAGAAGAAGGAAAATGCCACCGTATTCCCCATCGAGATCTCCATACCGAAAACCAGCAACGCCGTGTTGAGGGCGGGCTACTCCGCGAACGCAAATGTCATTATCCAGAAGAAGGACAGCGTTCTGACGATCCCCGAGCGGGTGGTGACGTTCCGCAACGACTCGGCACTTGTCAAGGTCTCACTCGGGCCGATGAAGGAGGAGGAGCGGAAGATCAAGACCGGGTTGAGCGATGCGATCAACATCGAAGTGATCGAGGGGCTGAAAGAGGGGGACGAAGTGATCGAGAAACCAGTCAAGAAGATTGAGTGATGATCAACAACCTCCTGACCACACTCTCTGAATTCGTCCGGGATCTCCGATCGCAGAAGCTACGGACCTTCCTGACCATCTTCGGGATCGTCTGGGGGACCGTTGCTATCGTCCTGCTTCTCGCTTTTGGCATGGGATTCAAGAAGCAGCTGGCAATCAACATGCATGGGATCGGCGAGAGCATTGCGATCATGTTCCCGGGGAGCACAACGAAAGCATTTGCAGGCTTCGGCATCGGGAGGCCCATCCGCCTGAGGGAGGAGGACGCGGTCCTCCTCGCATCGCAGATCAAGGATATCGCAAAGATCAGCCCGGAGTACTCCCAGGAATCACAGATCCGTGTGGGGGAGAACATCATCAACACATCGATCGCGGGGGTCTACCCCATTTACACGGAGATGCGGAATGTCATTCCAGCGCCGGGCGGGAGGTTCATCAACGAGCTGGATATGGCCGACCGGCGGAGGGTGGTGCTGCTGGGCAATGAGGTGAAACGCCTGCTGTTCGGCGAAAGCGAGGCGATCGGGAAGCTTGTCTATGTCGGAACTGTCCCGTTCACGGTGGTTGGCGTGATGATCAAGAAGGTGCAGAACTCTTCCTACAACCGCCGCGATCAGGACCGGATTTTCATCCCCGCGACGACGTTTGCCTCCGTGTACGGCTCACGCTACGTGCGGAACATCATCTTTATTCCGGGAGACCCGAGGCGCTCGGAGGAAGTCGTAACACAGGTCCGGGAAGTGCTGGGCAAAAGATACAAGTTCGATCCCACGGACAAAGACGCGGTCTGGATCTGGAACACGGCGGAGTTCGACAAGTTCATGTTCTATTTCTTCCTCGCCTTCAACATTTTCATGGGCCTGATTGGGAGTTTCACTCTCGGGGTCGGCGGGATCGGTGTGGCGAACATCATGTACATCGTCGTGCAGGAACGGGTCAAAGAAATCGGGGTCAAGCGCGCAGTGGGTGCGAAGAAGTCCACGATTCTGTTCCAGTTCTTCATGGAGACTTTCTTCATTATTGCCCTTGGCTCCTCAATCGGGTTTGCTCTTGCGCTGGCTTTGGCTCAGGCGATGCAGTATATCCCGATCAAGGAATTCGTCGGAACGCCCGTGATTTCCCTGGAGGTCGCTCTGGCGACGGCGTTCGTCCTTGCGGTGATAGGCCTGGCAGCCGGGCTGTTACCGGCGCGACGGGCGGCAAACCTGAATGTCGTGGACTGTTTACGGGCATGAGCATCATCGATCATGTGGTTTGAACTCCTCAAAGAATTCTTCCAGGATCTGAAGACCCACCGCACGCGGGCCATCCTGACGCTCGTGGCGATAACGTGGGGAACCGTCGCCGTCGTGCTCCTGCTTGCATTCGGCGAGGGGTTGGGGAACCAGCTCCAGAACGGGACCATCAACGCCGGAAACCGGATCATGATCCTGTACGGCGGTGAAACGGGGATGCAGTTCGAAGGGATGCCAAAGGGACGCAAGATCCGGATGGTGGAAGAGGACGTCGACATGCTCCAGCGGGCGATCCCCATGATTGCGATGATTAGTCCCCAGTACATGGACAACGTCGCGCTGACCTACAAGAAATACACGACCAACACCACCTGCGAGGGAGTCAATCCCAGCTTTGAGGAGATGCGCCGGATGTATCCCGCCTCCGGGGGGCGGTTCCTGAACGACGTTGACGTGGCCGAACAGAGGCGCGTGCTTGTACTCGGTGCGAAAATAGCCCGGGAGATCTTCAAGGAGGAGGACCCGATCGGCAAGATGATTCTCGTCGACGGGCTTCCCTTCACTCTGGTCGGGATCATCCAGGACAAACTGCAGACCAGCATGAACAATGGTCCGGATTCCTACCGGGCGATCATTCCGTACACCACCTTCCGGACAACATACGGACCCAAGAGGGTCAATGAGATTGTCGTGCGGCCGGCCGATCCTACGCAGCAGGAGCAACTGAAGAGAGAGATCTTCCGGGTTCTGGCGCGCAAGTATCATTTCGATCCTGCCGACGAACGAACACTCTTCATCTGGGACTTCATCAAGCAGGAAGAGATGGGGCGCAAGATCAACGTCGGTGTGTCGATCTTTCTCGGTTCAGTGGGCTTTCTGACGTTGTTGATTGCGGGTGTCGGCGTGGCGAACGTCATGTACGTCGTGGTGAAGGAACGGACTCGGGAGATCGGCATCAAGATGGCGGTCGGCGCCCGCCGGAGCTATATTCTCTTCCAGTTCATCTTCGAGGCTCTTCTCCTTGCATTCATCGGCGGTGCGATAGGCCTCCTCTTCTCCTCGGGGGTTATCTCCATCGTCCGTCTTTTTCCATCCGACGACGGCCCAATGCAGTTCTTCGGGAAGCCCGTGATGTCGGGAACCATCATGCTGTTGACGACCGGGATTCTCGCAATCATCGGCCTGCTGGCGGGGTACTTTCCGGCCCGCCGGGCTGCATCGGTCGATCCCGTCGAGTCACTCCGGTACGAGTGAAGTACTCACGCACTCAGAATGGGGGGTGTAGGGGGGGCTTTGCCCCCCCCTTTCACACCCCCCCGAGCAGAAAGTGGGGGAGTACCCCCCCTCTTCTGCTTGCAGTGTCATGAATGAATACCTTGATTCACTCCCCGGGAGTTCGTATGTTTTTCGATGTTTATTCATTCCGGAGATGTCCATGCGTGCATTGGCAACATTGATACTGACGAGCGCGATCTTCACAGCGGTGACTGCGGCGGGCCAGGAGAATGCTGAGGCGTTGCAGTCGTACGATCCGGTCACCACGTTTGATTCCTCCCGCGATGCGGCGAAGGACATTGCAGCGGCTGCCGGCGAGGCGAAGAGAACGGGGCGGCACGTTCTGGTTGACGTGGGAGGGGACTGGTGCATCTGGTGCAAGCGTCTGGATGCGTTCTTCGATGAGCAGAAGGACGTGGCTGATTTCCTGCGGAAGAACTACGTGGCGGTGAAAGTGAACTACAGCAAAGAGAACAAGAATGAAGCGGTTCTCTCTCGCTACCCCAAAGTGGCAGGGTATCCTCACCTCTTCGTTCTGGACGGCGATGGGAAGCTGCTTCATTCTCAGGATTCTGGCGCGCTTGAATCGGGGAAGGGCCATGAACGGGAAAAGGTCCTGGCTTTTCTGAAACAATGGGCCCCGCAGGGGGGGGCCACGGCTCGTTGCACGGGACGCCGGGGAGGCCTCCCGCCTCGAGGAGGAACTGCGCTTCTTCGCGCCCGCGGATCTGCCGGTCCTGTTGTTCCCCGGTTACGAGACGCTGCCCTACGACCAGTTCTCCC
>DAIUKN010000083.1:0-8616 GCA_036848195.1 Bacteroidota bacterium | reverse complement strand
CCGAATCCATTCAATCCATCAACCACGATCGGCTACCAGTTGGCAGCAGAGGGACACGTGAATCTGGTTGTCTACGATCTCCTGGGGCGGCGGGCAGCGGTACTGGAGGAGGGAATTCGTCAGGCGGGACACTACTCAACGACGTGGGATGCTTCCTCCCTCGCCAGCGGGGTCTACTGCGTCCGCTTCACGGTGACGGACGAGCTGGGACAGGTGACGTACAGCAAGGTGAACAAGCTGTTGATGACGAAGTAAGGGTGCAGAGGTGATCCTGCACCCTGTCGTCCCATCTGATTTTCCGGACTGCCCGCCTCTCGCGCGGAAGTCCTGAGAGAGCCCGGAGGGCTTCGATGTACATGAACTCCGGACTACTTCTTCGGGTACGGAGGCCGGGGCGGGAACGTGAACGGGTTCTCCTTGATCCTCTGGAGGAGGAGCTCGATGGCTTTGTCGAGCTGGAGGTCCTTGCCGGCGGCCGCAGAAGCCGGGTCGTTGTCGAGCAGAATGTCCGGGTCGGCCCCATGGTTTTCGACGAGCCACTTCCCCTCGACACCATAGAAGGCGTTGTTGGACTGTTCCACGGTTCCGTTGTCGATCGTCACCTGCCTGTTCACAATTCCCACCAGACCTCCCCACGAGGGGACGCCGATGACGGGCCCGAGTTTCCGCGCCTTGAAGTGCTCGATGAATGCCTCACCGTCGGAGCCGTTGTACTCATTCGAGAGAGCCACGTACTGTGCCGACGAAGCCCCGCCGGGATATCGGAAGGGGATCATGTTCTTCAGAACGTTGTAGGCCACCATCTTCCGCTCAAGCTTGTCGATCAGGAAGTACTCTGTCCATCCACCCGAATTCCGCCGGACGTCGATGATGATCCCCTCTTTGTACCGGAAAGCCCGCCAGTACTTCTCGAACTCGGCGATTCCCCCCGCCCCCATGGCGTTGATATGCATGTATCCCACCTTGCCGCCCGACGCCTTGAGTACGTGATTGACATTGTCCGTCAGCCACCGGACGTACCTGAGCGACGGGTCGTTCCGTACGGGCGTGACCTCATACGTTCGCGCCCCCGCCAGCGAGGGCTCACGATTGACTGCGACGGTCACCTTCTGGCCCTGTGTCACCTGCAGGAGCCGGTTGTAGTCCTCCGGCGCCTTCAGCGGTGTTCCGTTGATGGCAAGCAGGTAATCCCCCTCCTGAATGTCCATGTCCGGGCTCACGAGCGGCCCGATGAGGTTACGGTTGTACTCCGTCGGGCCAAAGATCTTTGCGAGCCGGTAGAAACCCGTCTTGCTGTCGGCAGTCAGGTCGGCGCCGAGCCATCCGGTGAAGACCGGCGAAGGAACTGCGGGCGGGGTTCCCATGTCGCCGCCGCCGATATACGTGTGCGACACACAGAGTTCGCCCACCATCTGCTCCAGAACCCAGTTCAGTTCCTGTCGTGAGGAGAGGGAGGGGATGAACGCCCGGTATGTTTCGCCCATGGCTTTCCAGTCGCGTCCGTGCATCCCGGGATCATAAAAGAAATCGCGGTACCACCGCCAGGCATCGCTGAAGATCTGATTCCACTCCTGCTGTGTGTTGACACGATAGCGCATCCCGTTCAGGGAAAGCTTGTCGCCCAATCCTTTCGCCGGCCATGCCTTCTCCACCGACGTGGCAAAAACCTCGTTCTCCTTTCGAATAACTATCTGCTCGCCATTTGTCGAGAGGCGGTATTCTTTGATCTTCTCGGGCAGGATCACCTCCTTCTTCTTGTCCATATCGAAGATATGGAGGTCCCACTTGGTCTGTCCGGAGGGTCGGAAGATATCGGAGTATTCCGCCTCGGTGAATTTTGGTACGGTGCACCAAAGCACCCTTCCCTTCCCGGCGCTCAGGAAAAACAACTGCCCGGCGGAAACAGGCAGGGGATAGGTTCTCATCTGCAGGTTTTCGGTGTCGATTCGGAAGGGCTCTGCCGCGGCCGGTTTCTCGCTCTCGGCCTCCTCGGCGAAGGGTGGCTTTTGTCCGTCCTGGAGCTGGACCACCATGACCTGCTGCGGGGAGGTCAGGATGTGGTTGTCTTCCAAAAAATCCATCTGGACATCGAAATTGCGGCTGGCAGCGTAGTACAGATATCGCCCGTTCGCATCGAAGGTTGGATAGAGATTGTCAAAGAAGTCGCCGGTAACATCGAACTTCTTCCTCTGGTCCAGACTGTAGAGGAAGACTGCGCTGTTCCGGTTGGCCTGCACTTGCGTGTAGCAAACCCATTTGCTGTCCGGCGACCAGGCGTAGTCGCTCATCTCCCAGGTGAACTCGTCGTTCTTAAGCTGGCTGGACGCGTCGATCTGCGTCAGTTTCTTTCCCTGGACCTCGAGGACAAAAAGAGAGAGGTCCTTATCACCGAAAAGAATCTTCTTTCCGTCCGGCGACCAGACCGGGTGGTAGCAGGTGCGGTCGAGAGATGTGGTGAGCGGTATCCACTCTCCGCCGTCAACTTTCTGCTGATACAGCTGGTACTCTCCTGTTTTGTCGGAGAAGAAAGTGATCCATTTCCCGTCGGGCGAAATGCGAGGATACATCTCCCTGGTACCGGCCGAGTTGGTGAGGTTGGTGACCATACCGGTGCCGGTCGGTGCAACGAAGATGTCGCCGCGCGCTTCAATGACCACGCTCTTCCCATCGCTGGCGATATCGGCCCAATGAACGTACTCGGCAGGATTGATGAACCGGTCGCGCATGAGCCACCGATCGGTGGCGAGATTCATGGTGAGTCGGCGGCTCTCACCGGTCGCAAGGGACATCAGGTAAAGGTAGCCACCTTGGACATAGACAAGTTGTTTTCCGTCCGTGGACGGCATCATGACGTCGAAGTCCTCGTACTTCGTCAGCTGAGTGATCTTCTTTGTCGAAAGGTCCTGGATGTAGAGATTGGCAATCCCGTTGGTACGGTCGGAGACGAACACCATGGTATGAGCAACCCAGAGGGGATAGCTATTCTTGCCCACGTAATCGGAGATAGGGGTGAACGTGTTCGTTGTGAAATCGTATCGCCAGATATCCTGGTACCTCCCCCCCTTGTAGCGTTTCCAGTAGTACTCTTCCTGGCCTTTGCGTGCGTAGAGGACGGAGCGTCCGTCGGCAGAGAAGCTGCAGAGGACTCCCCGCTCGAACGGGAATCGCTCGGGTGCAGAACCGTTGCGGCTGACATGGTAGAGATTGGGGTCACGGATCACGGACTGTTCGAATCCTGACCGGAAGACGATCCGTTCTCCGTCGGGTGTCCAGCAGATGGTTTGCGCGGATCCGGGGATGTACGTGAGGCGGGTTGGCTCACCGCCGTCCGAAGGCATCACATAGACGGCCGGGATGCCGTCGTAGCTGGCGGTAAATGCGATCCATTTCCCATCGGGCGAGAATTTCGCCGCGAATTCGACACCGGGGGCATTGGTAATCCGGCGGGCGGGAGTGCCGTCCGTTTGTGCAAGCCAGAGATCGCCTTCGTACGTGAACACGATCTGGTTGTCATGAATATCAGGGTAGCGCATGAAACGGCCTTCTTTGACGGCTCCGGCTGTCGGGGAGAGCAGGCAAAGAATTGCCACGAGGCGGGGGATGCATCTTCTCATCAGTCTATCCTCGGAAAATGGGCAAGATATGGAGGAACGAAGCAGGAAAAAAAGGAACTATGGCGTCTCGCGTGGTGTCGGCCGCCCGGGCCTGCTTGTCCGGAGCCGGGAGAGCGGAATGGCTTTCTGACTCTCGAAGGGTTCCTCCCCGTTTGCCGGACTGACGTGCACATAGTGTCCATCGGCGAGCAGCACGCGCACTCCCACGGTGTCGTGCAACGCTCCATCGAGAACCTCCCTGCGGATCTGATCGGCTTTCCCGGGGTCCTAGATCGGGAACATCAATTCGACTCGGCGATCCAGATTCCGGCCCATGAGGTCGGCGCTGCTCAGGTAGAGTTCCGTGGCGCCGCCGTTCTGGAAGGAGAAGACGCGACTATGCTCCAGGTATCGTCCCACGATGCTGATCACACGGATAGTATCGCTGACGCCCTTCAGCCCGGGCCGGAGGCAGCAGATTCCCCGGATGATGAGGTCGATCTGAACGCCGGCTTTCGATGCCTCATAGAGCTTTTCAATGATCTTGGCGTCAGTGAGGGAATTCATCTTGAAGACGAGACGAGCCTCTCTCCCCTGACGTGCGTGCTCCGCTTCCCGCTCGATCAGGCCCGTGATCTTCTCACGGAGATTAACGGGTGCGACGGCCAGTTTCTTGAACACATCGCAGTTGGAATAGCCCGTCAGGAGATTAAAGACCTCCGTGGCGTCGCGTGTGATTTCTTCGCGGCAGGTGAAGTAACTGAAGTCGGTGTAGATCCGTGCCGTAACGGGGTTGTAGTTACCGGTCCCGAGGTGGACGTATCGCCGGAGGCCGTCCTGTTCCTTGCGCACCACCAGCGCCATCTTGCCGTGGGTTTTCAATCCCACCAGTCCGTACACGACATGCACCCCCGCCCGTTCGAGCTGTTTTGCCCATCCGATGTTGTTCTCTTCATCGAACCGGGCTTTCAATTCAACCAGAACGGCCACCTGCTTTCCGTTCTCCGCGGCTTCGATTAGAAGTGGAACCAGGGGGGACTCCTTCCCGATCCGATAGAGGGTCTGCTTGATCGCCAGGACGTTGGGATCGCTCACGGCACCCTTGATGAACTGGACCACGGGCGTGAACGAGTCGTATGGGTGGTGCAGCAGAACATCCCCCCGCCGGATAATGCTGAACATGTCTTCGCTCTCATCGTCCGAGAGCTGGAGAGCGGGTGTGTTGGGGGGATCCTTAAGATCAGGCCTGGGAACCTTCAGGAGGCTCATCAGGTGGCTGAGTCCCAGCGGCGGTGTAACCGGATAGACGTCGTCCTGGGTGACCTCAAGGTTCTCCACAAGGATGTCGCGAATGCGCGCCGGCATTGTTTCCTGGACGCCGACACGGACCACTGAACCAAAGCGCCTCAGCCTGATTGACTCCTCGATGGAGCGGATCAGATCCTCAGCTTCGTCCTCCTGAATCTCGATATCCGCATTGCGTGTTACGCGAAAAACGTACGATTCCTTCACCGCCATGCCCGGGAAGAGGAGGCCGAGATTGTCGGCGATCAGATCCTCCAGCCACACGAAGCGGAAGGTGTTGGCGTCGGAATTGCTGTTGGGAATCTGGACGAGCCGCGGGATGACGTCGGCCACCTTGACGCGAGCGAATCGCTCTTCGCCCTTCGGTGAAGTGACGACCACGGCAAGGTTCAGGCTGAGGTTCGAAATGTAGGGGAACGGATGTCCGGGGTCGAACGCCAGCGGTGTGAGGACGGGGAAAATCTCGCGCGCAAAGAGGTCGGTGAGATTCCGCCGGTCGTCGTCGTCCACCTGGTTCATTTTCAGCAGGCGAATCCCCGCCACTGTGAGCTGGGGGTGCAGGACGTTCCAGAAGCAATCGCTCATCTGTTTCAGCATGACCGAGACCCTGTCGTGAATTGCGCGGATCTGCTGAAGGGGCATAAGGCCGTCCAGCGAATACTCCACATAGTCCGCCAGGATCTGCTCCCGGATGGCCGCCACCCGGATCATGAAGAATTCGTCCAGATTCGAACTGACGATCGAGAGGAACTTGACCCGTTCGAGAAGGGGGTGTCGGGTGTCGAGGGCCTCTTCCAGGACGCGGTGATTGAATTCCAGCCAGCTCAGCTCACGGTTGATGAAGAGGGACGAATCGAGCGAGGACGATCCCTTACCCCCCCCGGAGAAGGGATTTCGCTTTTTTCCCCTTGGTGAACGGGGCCTCTTCCTGGGCCCTGTGCTGAGCTTGGTCTGTTCCTCGTTCTGCGGCGTCATCAATCCAAAATAGGTCAACAGGGAGGAAAAAACAAGGGACCAGATTGTAAAAATTTCACAGATCGGATTGCTTGATTCTCAGAGGCCGTTCGAATATATTACCGCATGCAGTGCAAAATTTGCTCGACCGAACTCCCGGAAAATTCCCGCTTTTGCCCCAGTTGCGGTACCCAGGTCGCTGGAAGTGCGCCAGCTCACAACCGGCCCTCTGTTGACGGATTCGCGCTCATCCGCAACTATATCCCCAAGGATCTCGCCGAAAAAATCCTCGCCGCAGGCAAGCTGATCGAGAGCGAGCGACGGATGGTGACCGTCCTCTTTGCGGATGTGACGGGGTTCACAGCAATGTCCGAAAAACTTGATCTGGAAGACGTCTCTGCCGTCCTCAACGATTGCTTTAGCGGCCTGATTGCGAGCATCCTGAAATACGAGGGGACGATCGACAAGTTCATCGGGGATGGCATCATGGCGATTTTTGGAGCCCCGCTGGCGCATGAGAACGATCCCGAAAGGGCAGTCCGCTGTGCGCTCGAGATGATGGCGGAGATCGAGCGGTTCAACCGTCAGAGCACGGTGACGCTCCCGATCCCTCTCGGGCTTCATGTCGGGCTTCATTCGGGGATGGTGATTGCGGGGAATGTCGGGAGCGACCTGCGGATGAACTATTCGGTCATCGGCGATACCGTGAATCTCGCCGCGCGGCTTGTGGAGGTTGCCCCGCGGGATGAGATCTACATGAGTTCGGAGACTCATAACCTGGTGACCAACCTTGTCAACGCCGAGGGGCCATTCTCGACGAATTTCCGCGGTAAAACCCAGCCGGTCAATGTCTACAAGCTGCGCGGGTTGAAGGATGAGGATGAGACGCGCCGCGAGGCAATGGGCAATGAGGAGTTTGTCGGGCGCGAGAAGGAGCTGGAGCTTCTCAGGAAGTCACTCGAAGAGGTGCGCCGGCGAAGCCAGGTCCGGCTTTTCATCAGAGGCGAGGCGGGCGTTGGAAAATCGCGGATGAAGGCGGAACTGATCAAACTGGCATATCAGAAAGCTGTCGCGGCATTTGAAGGGACATGCTCGAGTTTTGAAGTGAACACTCCCTATTACCTCTGGGGGACGCTTCTCAAGAGCATGCTGAAGATCGGCGTCAGCACCAGTGAACCTGAAGCCCGGCACCGGCTGCATCAGACCACCCACTCGCTCGGACTTGACGAGCACGAGCCATATCTCGCGACCCTGCTGTCGATCCGGTACGACGAGATCATGCTCGTCGACGAGTCGGTGCGGAAGATGCGGATCTTCCAGGCCACCCGCGCGCTGCTGAGTGCACTCTCCGTCCGGCGGCCGATCGTCTTCATCCTGGAGGATCTTCACTGGATCGATCGCTTCTCCCAGGAACTTCTGGAGTATATTTTCTCGCGCACCAGCTCGGTGGTGCTGTCGTTTTTCGTGATGACCTTCCGCGAGGAATACACGCAGGCGAAGTCCCTGATGGAAGAGGGGGAGCTGATCGACCTGAACCGTCTTACCCGGAGCGATGCCGCGAAGCTGGTCCGGCTCCGGCTGGATGTTGATGTGGTCCCGCCTTCGCTCGAGGAGTTTGTCCTGAAACGGTCAGAAGGAAATCCCTTCTTCATCCAGGAGATCCTCAAGACGCTGATTGACAAGAAGAAAATCGCGGTCAAGCGCCGCAAGGTGGAGATTCTTGCGGAGAACATCGAAGCCGGGATTCCGGGGACAATCCAGGGAATCATCATGGCCCGCATCGACCGCCTGCAGGATAGCATCAAGGAGGTTCTCTTCGGGGCGTCGGTGATTGGCCGGGAATTCTCCACGCCGCTTCTCGAGCACGTTGTGGAGCGGAAAGGCGATCTGGTGCCAAACCTTCACGAGCTCAGGTCGCTTGAGCTGATCCTCCAGAACAAGGAGGCGCGCGAATACCAGTACCTTTTCAAGCACTTCCTGATCCAGGAGGTGGCATACAACACAATTCTGCTGAACAAACGGAAGGAACTCCATGCCTCTATCGCACGCGCGATCGAACGCCTCTATCCCGATCGCCTGATGGAGTTCTACGAGATCCTGGCCTTTCACTATGAAAAGGCCGAACAGTGGGACAAAGCGGCGGAGTATCTCAGCAGGTCCGGGCACAAGGTTGGCCAGATGTATTCGGCAGAAGAGTCCAAGGGGTTCTTCGAAAGGAAAGAGGTTGCCGTCAAGAAGCTGTACCAATCGGCAAGCGCGAGGCCGAGTGTCGGTGGCACCATGAAATCGATCACCCCTCCGCTGCTGGCGATGCTCATCCCTATCCTGCCGATTTTTCAGTATGTCCGGTGGCTGGGCAGGTCGAAGGCCGACGATTGGTTTGTCCAGCTTGCCGTCGGCGTGGCGATCAGCCTCGTGCTGGTCTGGTACGCTCTGTCGCTCTGGTTCCTCGGCGTTGTTCCGTTCCTGCGGGGCCGGCCGAAACTGTACGACCTTCTCGAAAACGCAGTACGGGTGATCTACAAGGATGGGACGACGCTGACGATCGAGTTCGGGACCGATGGCACTGTGAGTGGCACCGGCGGCGTGAACCGGTTTAACGGAGGGTTCGAGTCCACCGACAAGACCGTGAAGATCGGCCCGCTGGCTGCGACGATGATGGCGGGCGAGCCTGAGATGATGGAGCAGGAGACTGCGTACCTCAAGGCTCTTGAGACCGCGACCACCTGGAGCATTTCGCGTGGCGTTCTGGACATGCGCGACG
>DAIUKN010000082.1:0-8754 GCA_036848195.1 Bacteroidota bacterium | reverse complement strand
TCTCCCACAGGCCTTTGGCCCGAACTATAGTGAGGCAGGGACAGCTGCCACGCTGGGGACCCGACGTTTTATCCACATGGGCAACTTCGACCGCGGCTGGACCACCCCGGCCACCCATTGGCCTGCGGCATTCTACATGACGCCGTACTGGTTGAAAGACAACTGGGCGTTCGTGTATGATTCCGATACAACCTGGAACCGCTCGACGATCGGCGGGGCCACAAACCCGAGCTGGTTCGCAGCTTCGGCCCCGGTAACGGGCGCGCTCTACAACAATCACGCGCAGTTGACGTACAAGTCGACGCTGAACGGCGCAAGCGATGCGGCACGCAAGTATAGCATTGAGCCGTATTTTGTAGACGGCACCCTGCGCCAGCATGTTGTGTATGAAGCGGGATGGCCGACCAATCTAGGGGTCGATGTCAAGTTCCGCGCACAGGGGATTGCCGCTCCGAACTGGAACAACCTGAACGACTACGTCATCGTTGAGGTCCAGTTGAAGAACACCGGTTTCCTGGACATGAACATGGACGGCGTTGCCGAGCAGTTGAACCACGACATCAAAGCCCTCGCGTTTATGGTCGAGGAGCAGGCCTACATGTCGATCTCGAGCTATGCGGGCGGCGGAAGGAACGTGAACGACATCGTTCCAACGATTGCCGCCCGCCAGGCGGCATGGGTGAACGATCCGGATCCCACGGGAGCGCCTTGGGCATTCAGCATGGTATTCCCGAGCGCGACCACGATAAATCCGGCTCCAGGAAGCGGTAACACCGACATCGGGTTCAACGGCGGAACGACGAAGAACTATATGGACCTGAAGCATGGCTGGGTCTTTCTCGACGTGAAAGCCGGGGGACTCCCGACGAATCGCGCGCAGAGCACGGCAAGCCTCCCCTCACAGAAGACGCTCTTCGGATCCCATCCTATCGGTGTGGGAGCTGAGCGCGGCTGGTATGTTTCGGGGGGGAGCAGCCAGTGGGCAGGCACGTCGGGCGATCCAAGGAAGGCTTTCTACGCCACGACAGGCGTCTGGTATCAGAACGGAGGCCAGCTCTCCCACAACACCGATTTCCTCCAGCTGAACCTTTCGCCGAATACTAATTACTTCTCCGGCGGCACTGCCGGTGATCCCACGACATTCGTCCCGAAGGGGGCGGGCTACACGCGGCCGAACGGCGACTTCAAGAGTTCAGACAAATTCGATCAGGTCTCGTTCGAAGATGGGAAAGCGGATGCGACAACGAACTATCCGACCGGCTGGGGAACATGGTCGAAAGGGTGCTCCCACACGGAGAACTTTGACCAGGACATGTTCTCCGGCGTAGGACCGTTCTCGTTGAAGAAAGACTCGACCATCACCATCGTGTATGCGCTGGTCGCCGGCTACCGGCTCGAAGGGATTCAGCGTTCTGTCCGTGCGGCGCGGTATGCGTACGAAAACAACTTCGTGATCCCCAAACCGCCGCCGTTGCCCGACATGAAAGTGTCGAACACGCTGAACAAGTCCGTTTTTCTTGAGTGGAACAAAGTGGCGGAAACGGATGCCGAGTTTGCCGGCTACAAAATCTGGAAATCCTCGCAGTTCAAGAAGGTGAACTGGCTCGACGAGGGGATGCGGGTTGTGGATCAATTTGAACAACAGATGACGGTTGGTCCGCGCCCGGCGAACGTGTACAAGCCGGTCAACCCGAAGTTCGATGCGCAGGCAAAAATGCTTGCCAATGCGACGAAAGGGACCTACCAGCCCGATACATGGGGCACGTGGGATCTGATCAAGGTGATTCCGAAAGCCGACCTCCCGGGCGTCACGCCTGCTACGTCGACGGGATTCAACTACAAGTACGAAGACAAGGAAGTCATCACGGGCTTCCAGTACTGGTACTATATCTCGGCGTACAAAGAGGGGAGCTATACCGGCCCCGGCGGAGAGACGACGAACAGGATCGAAACACACTATACGAACCGGAACGGTGCCTCGGGCCTCTGGTACCTGACGTTTCCTTTTGCGTACAACAACGCGAATTATCCGAAGGATGCCGCGACACTGAAGAACCTCGGTGGGGGACAGATCATTACGTCTGCTCTCGCTCCGGCAGGCGATGTCTCCAAGGTCGGTGTCAAGCCGAACCCGTACAAGCGCGCAGCGCTGTACGACAACCGGTCCCAGGTGTATGACCACAAGCTCGTCTTCTACAATCTCCCCCCATCGGCAAAGATCACGATTCTGGATGTTTCCGGCCAGGTGATCGATGTCATCAACTTCACGTCCACCGACCCCAGCAAGGGAAGCGTGTTCTGGGATATGTTCTCGAAGGACGGCATCGAAGTTGCCAGCGGGGTCTATATTTACATTGTGGAATCGCCCACAGGATCGAAAGTGGGCCAGTTCGCGATTCTTCGATAAACCACACCATGATGAGGATTGACTCATGAAACGCATGCACATCATATTTCTCATCGCTGTGCTCCTGTTGGCGTTGTGCGCGTCCCTGACGGATGCGCAGACCCGGAAGGCAGGCATCAACAGCGCCGCGTTCCTCAAGGTCGGTGTGGGGGCCCGTCAGGTAGCCCTTGGATCGGCTGTCACATCGCTGAATGGGGACGCAACGAACATGTTCTGGAACCCCGCCGGCGTCGCGCTCTTTGACCAGACCGCGCAGGCGTCGTTCACGCACAACAACTGGATCGGCGGCCTCTCCCAGGAGGCGCTGGCGGCCAGCTATAACCTGCCCGACATCGGCACGGTCGGTATCGGGTTCATGTCGTTCGGTATCAGTGGAATCACGGCCGATCGCGACAACGGGTACGCCGATCCTCTGCTTCAGTCACAGGTGATCGACCAGTTGACTACATCCACCTATGACTACCAGGACCTGCTGCTCCAGGTGACCTATTCACGGTATATCACCGATAATCTCACGCTCGGCGCGTCGGCGAAGTATATCCACGAGAAGATCGACGACCAGAGTGCGTCGGCGGTGGGATTTGACCTCGGAGCAGTCTACAACATCGGCTCCCTTGGATGGAGCATCGGTGCACGGATCAACAATCTGGGAAGCGATATCAAGTTCTACGACTACGCTTCGCCGATCCCCATGACCTTCAGCATCGGCACATCGCTCGTGCCGGTGGAAATGGGGATCACCAGATGGTTCCTCGCGCTTGATCTGGTAAAGCCGCAGGACGGACAGCAGTACTACTATGCCGGGACGGAGCTGGGATTCAATAAGACGTTCTTTGTCCGGGCCGGTTGGAAGTTCAACTACAGCTGGTTCGGGCTGATAGGGAACGGCGTCGACGATGGAACCTCGCAGCGCGCACCGATCCAGACGAGTCTGGAAAGGGGCTCGATGGGTGCTGGCATCCGCGTACCGTTTGACGAGTACACCGTCAATTTCGACTACGCGTACACTGTCTTCGTCTCCATTGAAAGCGTTCACCGATTTACGGTCAGCTTCACGATGAAGTAGTTCAACTGTGGCGCTGTCCGGGCCATTGGGAAATAGTCAGGGTTCTGTTCACCCTGACTATTTCCATATTTAGACATGGACTTTCACGGGATCCCGACTCATGCACGAACGCCAGTTGTTACCGACCACGGTTATCGGCAGCTATTCATTCCCTTCCTGGCTCGATCAGGCACGGGCGCTCGCGAAACAGGGAGTGCTCTCGGCAGCACAACTGGAGGAAGCCCACGATAATGCCGTCCGTTCAGCAATCCTGGATCAGGAAGTGGCGGGCGTCGACATCATCACCGACGGGGAACTCCGGCGCGAAACAATGGTGAACTTTTTCTCCGCCCGGATCCATGGGTTCGATATGTCCGGGAAGATGAAAGCCATCGGAAACCTCGACCCGTCGATCCAGATGCCCGACCCGATCGTGCGCGAGAGGGTCCGCCACAAAGGGAGTCTGGGGATGGACAGCCACTTTCGTTTCTTGAAAGCGTTCGCCCGTCACAGGACGAAAGTGTGTGTGACCGGACCGCAAATGCTGGCCAAGCGCGCCACCAACGAGGCATATCCGAGCGAGAAGGAGCTCATCTTGGACCTGGCTGATATCCTGAATATCGAGCTGAGGGGCCTTGTTAGTGCCGGATGTGATTTTATCCAGATCGACGAGCCGGTGTGGGTGGGATATCCTCAGGATTTGTCCTGGCTGGTGGAATCGTTCAACAGACTCGTGAGCGGCGTGGAAGCGAAGATTGCGCTGCACGTCTGCTATGGGAACTACCAGCTCAAGAAACTCTTCTCCGGTCAGTACGAGGAGCTCTTTCCTGCGATCCTCGATACAAATGCCCATCAGATCAGCATGGAATTTGCCGTATCGGAAGGGGTGGGTTTGGAGCTTTTCAAGAAATACCCGACAAAGAAGGAAATCGTTGTCGGCGTCATCGATGTGAAGGACGAGAAGGTGGAAGGCCCGGCTGTCGTGGCCGCACGGATTCGCAAGGCGCTTGAGTGTATCCCGGCCAACCGGATGTATGTTTCGCCGGATTGCGGCATGAAATTCATGCCGCGGGAGAGGGCGTTCGCCAAGCTCCAGGCGATGGTCGAAGGAACCCGCATCGTCCGGCGCGAGCTGGGGGTGGGGTAGGGATCCCCGGCTATTTGAAGTGCTTGTCTGCCATCGCATGACCCTGAAGAGTCAGGCTGCTCCAAACAAAGGCCGATGAATCGGCCTGCTCTTCGGCGACAGAATTGCTTTAAGAGGCTTAACGCTCATCGATTACAGTCTCGCCACGCAATACTACCAGGCGGCGGGAGATTCTGTTCGCCGTTATCACAAGCGGGTTAACCCACCAGATCGAATGACACTCGCTGAAGCGCTACGCCAGGTCCGAACCATCGTCCTCCGCCCGGGGGCGACGCCTGCTGAATGGACGGCCGCTTCGATCCTTGCGCCCGCATGTTTGCCCGGCGTCCGCATCGAACAGACTGCTGTGGCGGGTGAGCCGTTTCTGACGGTGACCTCCGTTCATGATTCTTCTCCCTGGTATAGCCTCTCACTGCAGGTCCCCGGGAAGATCGGTCTGACCGCGTCGGCGGGATCCTTCCTTATCGCGCTGGCCACTCTGGCTGTCGAATCATGGGGAGAACGCCCCGCAACGGACTTCCTCAATGGCGAACGGCATGGCCCCGCATTCCCCTGGCTGAGAAACCTGAGTGACTATCTGGTGGGCAGCCTCCGCTTTGCGGAGGGGTTTAACCGGGACGACTACTGCCGCCAGCTTGCAAGGCAAGGGTTCACGCACGTGACGATCAACGGTCTCGGTGTTGCGCGACCGTTTGAATCGGGGCCTCCGGGTGATGTCTACCACTGGTTCTACGACTACAGTCCCGACCTCGATCAGTTTGTAGACAGCAGGCTGCTGCAAGGGTATTATCCGGCCGACTATCTCTCGGCCAATCTTGCATTTCTCAAGGAAACTGCCGCACTGGCGAAACGGTACGGTCTCACGCCGGGGCTGCACATTAATTCTCCACGTTCGATGCCGGAGGAGTTCTGGCATCGGTACGGCTTTCTCCGTGGTGCAAGGGTAGACCATCCGCGAGAGACCCTTCGCCCGCGCTACACGCTGGCCATGGCGCACCCTGCGGTCCAGCAGCACTACCGGGAGCTCATCCGGGCCGTCATGAAGGAGGTTCCGGAGATCGGGTTCATCCACGTCTGGACAAACGACAGCGGGTCGGGGTTCGAATTCGTCAGCTCGCTCTATGCCGGACGAAACGGCGGTCCATATCTCATCCGCGAGTGGAAGAACGAGGAAGAGATCGCCCGGAAAGCCGGCGAGAACGTCCTGACCTACTACCGGCTTCTCCGGGATGAGGGACGTGCGGTGAACCCTGAGTTCCGCCTGGTGTGCGACCTCGGCCCGTTCTCAGCGGAAATCAAGCACATCGTCCAGGGTCTCGGCAACGGCATCGATGCGGGGGAATTTGCCTTCTTCGAGAAGAGCACCTCCGCTGAAGAGAAGGAGGGACTCACGCGCTCGGGAGCGGTCGTGCACCAGAAACTTGACCTGACCGACAATACTCTTCCCGGCCTCCCGTTTCCCCGGTTGGTGTATGATCGGTTGACGCAGATAAGGGAAAACGGTGCGAAAGCAGTGCTGACAGGTTCCAGCCCCGGAAGCCTTGCCCCCTATGACATCAACGGCGAAGTGATTCGCGCCGTGCAGCTCTCCCCGCAGGATTCGCTGGAAAGAACCCTGACGCGTGCGGCCGTTCGGTGGGCCGGGGAGGGATTCGCGAACGGCTTGATGGAGATCTGGGACGTCACGGACAGAGCAGTCCGGTCGTTCCCCGCGGGTGTGCCGATGAGTACATTTGCCTTTCCCTGGTTCCGGCTCTGGGTCAGGCCCCTTGTCCCGAATATCGATGCCATCCCGGAAGAAGAGCGGTCATACTACGAACGGTTCCTCCTTGCCACGTTTAACAATCCCGCCAGGATCGATCTCAACAACGATATGCTCTGGAATTTCCTTACGGTCCAGCAAGCAGCCGATAAGAAACGGCAGATCGATGAGCTCGTACTGCAGCCGCTTGCCACGGCTATCGGGCTCTGCCGCGAGACGCTGGGGAACCTGACATCCGACCCTCCGCACACCGGCGTCTTTCGGGACCTCCTCGACCGCCTCCGGGCAGCCCGCTGCTTCTATGCCACGATGCGCAACACGATGGCGTGGACCGAATCGGTGCACGGGTATTGCGACGCCAAAACGCCTCGCGAAAAAGATACGTACCGCAACCTCTGCCGCGGGATGGTGGAGAACGAACTCGGCAACGCCCGGGAGCTCTTGCTCCTTTGGCGTGAGAGCCGGATCACCTTCACCCCGATTTCGGAACGAGGGGAGTCGCTCCATATCTATGGAGCGAATTTCGGAGATCATCTCGAGAAGAAGATCGCCCTGATGGAGCGGCACCGGGACGACGAACCGATGATCGATCCGGACTACATGTGGCGTTTTCCGATGTCCACGCAGCGCGCAGCTGAGAAGAGCAAGACCACCTGACGGTATCACGAAGAGGAGGAATGTTGTGACACAGTATCCCATCACCGAGAAGGATGTCGTTTTCTATGAAGAGAACGGCTATCTCCAGCTCCACGGCGTTCTTTCGCCGGCGGAGGTTGACGATCTTCGCCGGTATGTCGATCGTGCGGCGGAAGATGTGAGGAAGTATCACCTCAATCTTGGACCGCGGACCGACGAGGGGTACTCCAAGGTGTTCCTGCAAATGGTGAACATCTGGGAGCGGTATCCGGCCATAGAGGAGTATGTCCACAATGTTCGCACCGCTGAGATCGCACGAAGGCTCACCCGCTCGAAGCATGTCAGGCTATGGCACGATCAGGCATTGATCAAGATGCCGAAGGACAGCAAGGCGACCGCCTGGCATCAGGACACGGTCTACTGGCCGATGAATGAAACAGGCGGGCTGTCGTGCTGGATGGCCCTCGACGATGTCTCCATCGACAACGGGTGTATGTGGTTCATTCCCGGGAGTTACAGGCTTGGCCCATTGGAGGCCGTTGATCTGGGAAATGCGACCGAGGAGAGTATTCTGGCTGCGCTGCCAGAGGCATATCGTTCGAGAAAACCGGTGGCGATGGAGATGAAGGCGGGAAGCTGCACGTTCCACAACGGCCTGACGCTTCACTACGCCGGCCCCAACATCACCGATAAGCCGCGGCGGGCGATGGTGACAATCTACATACCTGCGGGGACGACATACCGGCAACATCCGCACATCATCGGGGACCGCGGCAATCTTCAACCCGGTGAAGAATTCCACGGGCCGCTCTTCCCGATCGTGGCCCGAGGCTAGTCCGATGAACAAATCGATTCTGACAGATGACGAGCTGGCACGGTACGGCCGCGAGGGATTCGTCGTTGTTCATGATCTTCTTTCCGCAGGCGACGTTGATCGCTTCGTGGATTTCGAGGCCTCACAGCCGAAGGATCGACGGTCCCATCTCGATAATCATAAACAGGACGGGCAGTGGCGCGCCGTCGCAACGCACCCGAACATCGTCGGTGCCGCCCGCCAGATCCTCGGTGCGAGGCCGATGATTGTGCAGACGATGTACCTGGAGAAATATCCCGGTGAAGAGGCTCGCGGGACCGCATTGCACCAGGACACGCACTATCTTCCGAACGAACCGAATACGCTCATGGCATGCTGGCTGGCGATGAGTGACACCGACAGCGAAAACGGCGGCCTCTGCGTTCTCCCCGGCAGCCATGCCAAGGGGCTCTACTCGACGCACAAAGCCACCAGCATGAAAGACCATCAGGTGTGGGAGTCCGAGCATCTCATGCGTGACCGGGCTGGCAAGGAGTGGATGCAGGTATTCTACTCCTTCGAGATTGACGGAGTGGACCGCTCACAGATGGCCTTTCTCACTGTCCCGAAGGGGGGAGGAGTCTTCTTTTCGGGGATGACGATACATGGCTCCTACGCGAATGTCTCGAAGGATCGGGTGCGGCGTGCCTTTGCGACCCATTTCGTTGCCGAAGGAACCTGGCTCTATCGCGCCGACGTCCAGAATACTGTCCGTGCGGATTGATCATGGCTGACACTTTTATCCGTTCCACCGACGCGCGCCTCGACGCACTCGTACCCCGGGTGCGCGATTTCCTCGCAAAGGACGTCGCCGAGTATACGATGCTCGGCAAGCGCGTCAGGGGATTCCGTTCCCCCGATTCTCCCAGCATCTGGCTCCGCGATCATTCGGATATCATCCGCG
>DAIUKN010000081.1:0-8796 GCA_036848195.1 Bacteroidota bacterium | reverse complement strand
GCGCAACATCATCGGCGTGATTCTGGAAGTCAACTCTGAAACCGATTTCGTGGGCCGGAGCGACGATTTCGTCGGGTTCGCCCACTCTATCGCAGAGGTGATCCAGAAACAGAAGCCATCGCACGTGGAGCACCTCTCCACGATGTCCGTGGGCGAGAAGAAAATCGCCCAGCTCTTGAACGACCTCCTCGCCAAGGTCGGCGAGAAGATCGACATCCGACGGTTCAAAGTGATGGAATCGCCCGACGGTGTGGTCAGCTCGTACACCCACCTGGGGAGCAAAATCGGCGTGCTCGTGGAGATCGGCGGGCTCAAGGCCGCCGACGCAAGTACGGGTGTTGGACGCGACATCGCCATGCAGATCGCCGCCATGAATCCGGGCTTCATCACCCGCGACCAGCTCGATGCGACGGTGGTGGAACGCGAACTCGATATCTACCGGACGCAGGCGAAGAACGAAGGGAAGCCGGAGAAGATTGTGGATAAGATCGCGACCGGCCGGCTGGAGAAGTTCTACCAGGAAGTATGCCTGATAGAGCAAACCTTCATCAAGGACGGCACCAAGACAATAAAGGATTACCTGCAGGAAGCCTCGGCTGCGGCCGGGAATCCGGTCGTCGTCCGTCAGTTTACGCGGTTCCATCTGGGCGAGGAGGCAAAGGAGTCCTGATGGCGACTGATCGTCCGGTCTACAAGCGCGTGCTGCTCAAGCTGAGCGGCGAGGCGCTCATGGGGAAGATGCAGTTCGGGATCGACCCTGAAGTGCTCCGGCAGTACTCCGCCGAGATCAGGGCGGTCACGGAGATGGATGTGCAGGTCGGAATCGTCATCGGCGGCGGCAATATTTTCAGGGGTGTTTCGAATTCGACGAGCGGGATCGATAAAGTGACGGGCGACCATATGGGTATGCTCGCCACCCTGATCAACGCTCTGGCGCTGCAGAGCGCCCTCGAGCATGAAGGGATGGTCACAAGACTGATGTCTGCCATCCGCATGGATGTCATCGCAGAACCGTTTATCCGCCGGCGTGCCGTCCGGCACCTGGAAAAAGGGAGGATCGTCATCTTCGGCGCCGGAACGGGAAACCCGTACTTTACCACGGACACCGCCGCTGCCCTCCGGGCGGTTGAGATCGAAGCCGATGTCATCATCAAAGGGACGCGCGTTGACGGCGTGTACGATTCGGATCCCGAGCGCAACCCGAACGCCTTCAGGTTTCAGGAGATCTCCTACCTGGATGTCCTGAAAAAGGATCTGAAGGTCATGGACATGACCGCCATTACACTCTGCAAGGAGAACCGCCTCCCTATCCTTGTGTTTAATATGAACACCCCGGGAAATTTCAAGCGGCTCATCGTCGGGGATTCTGTTGGGACAAAAGTGCTGGAAAAGCCGTGACCTCTTCTCGATAACACTCAAGGGGGACGACCATGGTTAAGACTATCCTGAAGGAAGCCGAAGACAAGATGCACAAAGCGGCGGAAGTCGTCCGCCAGGAATTGGTGAAGATCAGAACCGGAAAAGCGACTACCGCACTGCTCGACGGGATCAAGGTCGATTACTACGGAACGATGACAGCGATGAACCACGTCGGGAACGTGAGCGTGGCGGATATTCACATGCTGACGGTTCAACCGTACGACAAAGGAATGCTCGACCACGTTCTCAAGGCAATCCAGGTTGCCAACCTGGGCTTGAATCCGATCAAAGATGCCGACATCATCCGGGTTCCGATTCCCCAGCTCAACGAGGAGCGACGCAAGGAACTCGTGAAGCTAACCAAGAAATTCGGAGAAGAAGGGAAAATTGCCATCCGCAACATCCGGAGGGACTGCATCGAACACCTCAAAAAATCGGAGAAAGCGGAACACTTTTCCGAGGACGAGCGGAAGAGGGGAGAGCAGGAAGCCCAGAAGTTGACGGACAAGCATATCAAGGAAATCGACACCCTTCTTGGGCTCAAAGAGAAGGAGATTATGGAGGTTTAGGTCTCCTCCCTTCAGGTAACACACCAAAGGCCGGCCCGTTGAGGCCGGCTTTTGCGCTTCGAGCCCGTCACTTCCGCCTGAAACATGTACCCCTCCAGAACGTAGTACCAGGGAGAGGTCTCTCCAAACTACGATTTCCCGGGGGATGCCATGACAGCCGCGGCCGAAATTCGAAGACTGTACAAGTCACGTACAGACAAAATGATCGATGGGGTGTGCGGTGGGATCGCCGAGTACTTCACGGTCGACTCAACGCTTGTCCGCCTTGCCTTCGTCTTCCTGATCTTCATGGGCGGCATGGGGCTCCTCCTCTACTTCATCGGCATGATCATTTTGCCTGTGAACGCCCGGGCTGCTGACCAGCCACCTGTCGCACAGCAGGAGCAGCGTGTCAAGCAGAACACGACATTCTGGGCGATCCTGCTCATCGCCCTCGGTGTCTTCTGGTTTTTCAGCAACATGGGCCTTGGATTCTGGCACCATTGGTGGGGACTGCCGTGGCACGTGGCGATGCCTCTCCTGCTGATTCTTGCTGGAGTGGCGTTTTTGCTGCACGGAAGGGACGGCACCCAGCCGGTCCAGCAGGACGCAACAACGTCGGGGGGGACCTCGCGACTCTACCGGTCGCGAACTGAATCGAAAATCCTGGGCGTTTGCGGGGGAATCGCTACGTACATCAATACTGATCCGACCCTCGTCCGGATTCTGTTCATCGTGGCAGGCTTTGCTTCAGCGGGATTTATCATTCTACTCTACATCATCATGGCCATCGTCGTGCCGAAAGAGCCGATGGTCGTCCAGGCAGCCTGATATTGGCAGGAGGACTACACCTATGTGCCAGAGATTCCCATTCTTCGGTCTTCTGCTCATCCTCGTCGGTGCCGTGATGCTGCTCGACCGCACTGGCGTCATCAGCCTTGGCTGGCATTCCGTGTTCTGGGGTCTGGTGACGCTTCTCGGTGCCTACAAGCTCTATGCGGGTTTTGCGGACCCGGCACGGGAGGGGATTTTCTGGGGGACCCTCTTCTTCTTTGTCGGCGCCTACAACTTCCTCAATGACCTGGATCTTCTCGAGTTCTCGTCGTCCTTGCTGCTCCCGCTGTTCCTCATCGTCATGGGGGTCGGGTTCCTGCTGAAATTCTTCCGGCATCTCCACGACTGGCACCTGATTGTCCCCGCGCTTTTCTTTGTCGGACTGGGGGCGGCGATGGTCCTCTCTGAACTCGGGACTGTCGGCCGGTGGGAAGTTCTCGGTGCGATCAAGGCGTACTGGCCCGTTGCCCTGATCCTCTTCGGAGCGGCCCTCCTGCTGAACAGAAAAACGGCCTGACGGGCACGTGGTGACCCTCGTGGTCAGTGTGCTTCCAGCCAGTTCGTTCCGACGCCGACGTCCACCTTCACGGGAACATTGAGCGGCATCGCGGACTGCATCTTTTCTACGACCAGGACCTCCATCTCCTCTTTTTCACCCAGCGGCAACTCAAACACGAGTTCATCGTGCACCTGGAGAAGCATTCTCCCCTGGAGCCTCCTCCGGATGATTTCACGGTCCAGGGAGATCATCGCGAGCTTGATCATGTCGGCTGCGGTCCCCTGGATCGGCATGTTGATGGCCTGCCGCTCCGCGTTGCCGCGTACCGCCTGGTTTCTGCTGCTGATGTCGGCGAGGTACCGCCTCCGACCGAGAAGTGTGGAAACATAGCCGAGTTTTCGGGCGGTGTCGATCGTGTCGCCAATGTACTGCTTCACCTTTGGGAATCGTTCGAAGTACCGTGCAATAATATCCTTTGCCTCGGTCTGGCTGATTTCCAGCCGGTTCGCCAGCCCGAAGGGTCCGATTCCATACATGATCCCGAAGTTTACTTCCTTCGCTTTTCGCCGCATGTCGCGGGTGACATCCTTCACTCCGATCCCGAAGACCTTCGCCGCCGTGGTGGTATGGATGTCCTCGTCGTTGCGGAACGCTCCCACAAGCCCCTCATCGCCCGAAACGTGGGCCATGACCCGGAGCTCGATCTGGGAGTAGTCCGCCGACATCAGCAGCATCCCTTCACCGTCCGCTACGAATGCCTTCCTGATCGCCCTGCCGATCTCGGTCCGGATCGGGATGTTCTGTAAATTCGGATCGCTGGATGACAGTCTGCCCGTTGCTGCGACGGTCTGGTTGAACGACGTGTGGACCCGGCCCGTTTTCGGATTGATCAGCATCGGGAGTGCATCGACATAGGTTGATTTCAACTTCGTCAGCTGGCGGTATTCCAGGATCTTTTCGACGATCGGGTGCTGGCCGCGGAGTGTCTCAAGAACCCCCACATCGGTGGAAAAGCCGGTTTTCGTCTTCCGTACCGTGGGGAGCCCGAGCCTGGTGAAGAGGATTTCTCCGAGTTGCTGCGTGGAATTGATGTTGAAGGCTTCCCCCGCGATGGTGTGGATGTCGCGGATGAGGTTGTCGAGCAGCCGCTCCAGATCCTTGGACATGGATGCGAGATAGTTCACGTCGAGGGCAATGCCGGCGAGTTCCATCCGCGCAAGGACGGACGTCAGCGGGAACTCCACGTCAGTGCAGAGGCCGAGCAGATCGAGCTCCTTCAAACGAGGGAGCTGCGCGCCGAAGATCCGCATGGTGATATCGGCGTCTTCGGCGGAGTAGTTCGCGATCGCGTCAAGGGAGACTTCCGTGATGTGTTTCTGTTTTTTCCCCTTGCCGACCAGCTCCTCGAATGACACCATCTTGTACCGGAGCGCCTCCATGGCAAGCGCATCGAGGTTGTGTTGCCCGTCGGCGCGGAGGATGTAACTGGCCACCATCGTGTCGTGCGCGACGGCGCGGACCTCGACGCCGTGGTTCATCAGGACGAGCATGTCATACTTGACATTCTGGCCCACCTTCCGGACATCCTCCGCTTCGAAAACGGGCTTGAGGGCGGCAAGGACGGTATCCAGGTCGAGTGCTGAGAGGGTGTGGTTGTGCGGGCCGCCTTCACCTGTTGTCCCGCCGAACAGTCCCCCGGAGGGAACAGCCGGGGAAGAGGCGAGCTTCACGGGGATGTAGTACGCCTCGCGCTCAGCCAGACAGAACGAGATCCCCACGAGTTCCGCCCTCAGGGCGTCGGTTGATGTGGTTTCGGTGTCGAAAACGACAACGGGTGATTTTCTCAACGTCGAACAGAGCCGGGAGAGCTCGGTCTTGGAGGTCACGCAATGGTACACGTGTTCGTCCGTGGAGATGTCTGTAACCGCTGCCGGCTCCTGTTGTGCGGGCAAGGGAGCTGCCGGCGCGGGTTCGATCCGGTCGGCGAAAGGCTCCGTCTCGCGCATGCGACCGGCGAGCGATCGGAATTCCAGCTCGCCAAAGAGGCGGATCAAGGCTGACGTGTCGCGTGCCGCCGCCCGGAGCTCGTGGAAATTGATCTGCACCGGCACAAGAGTGTCGATGGTGACAAGCTTCTTTGAGAGATATGCCTTCTCCCTGTGAGCGACCAGTTTTTCCCGTACACCCTTCTGCGGGATCTCCTCGACGTGCTCATAGAGATTCTCGAGTGTCCGGTACTTCTGGATCAGCGGGATGGCCGTCTTTTCGCCGATCCCCGGCACGCCCGGGATGTTGTCGGATTTGTCACCCGTCAGCGCAAGAACGTCGATCACCTGTTCGGGCTTCACTCCGAACTTCTCCTTTACCCCCGGTTCCTCAACGATCTCCACTTCGCCGCCGGCCTTGGCAGGTTTGTACATCTTGATAAGGGGGGAGATCAGCTGCATATAGTCCTTGTCTCCCGTAACCATAAAAGTCAGAACGCCCTCTTTTTCCGCCCGACGGGCCAGGGTGCCAATAATATCATCGGCCTCGAACCCCGGGAGTTCGAGAAGCGGGGTGTTGAAAGCCCGCACGACCTCCTTGAGCCTATCGAGCTGCGAGGCCATATCTTCCGGCATTTTTTGCCGGGTGGCTTTGTACTCCGGGAACATCGTGTGCCGGAATGTGGGGTGCTTGGTGTCGAACACCACCGCAATGTGGTCGGGCTTCTCGTCATCGAGGATTTTCATCAGCGCGGTGACGAAGCCGTAGATGGCGCTCGTGTTTTCGCCCTTGCTGTTTATCAGCGGCCTGTTGATGAAGCTGAAATATGCGCGGTAGGCAAGCGCCATCCCATCGAGCAGGTAGAGGGTCTCTTTCTTCGCCATACAGCACCTTTCTGCAGTTCAGACCGGTTTTCCGTCCGCTGTTTCCGTTGCGACGCGCGGCTGCTCTTCGAGATATTTCCAGACCATGAAACTGGAGGCCAGAAGCATGCAACTGTTTGCGACAAACGACGCGGTGATGCCGAAATGTCCCGCAACGAACCCGCCGATCACCGGTCCGAGCATATTCCCGAGAATCGTGAGGCTGGACGCGATGGCAATCATGCCGCCCCGGCGTTCGGCAGGCGTGTAGAAGCTTGTGAGGGAATAGAGCGTGGGGAGCACTCCCCCGCGCGCGAAGCCCAGAAATGCGCGGAGAAAGCCCAGCTGGTACAGATCCTGCACGATGATATGCCCGGCATATGCGATGCCAACCACGGCGAGAGCGATCCAGAGGTTCTTCTTGTAGCCCGTCCGGTCGTTCCGCTTTCCCCACCAGGGCGCCGACACAACCATGAACAGCCCGGAGATGGAAAAGATCCCGCCTGCAAGCGTTGAGATGAACCGCGTGTCGGTCTTGAAGCTCTCGATGAAGAGGGCGAAGATCGGCTCAATCATCAGAACGGAGATCTGCCCGATCACCAGGAGAGAACCGACAATCCGCAGCCGCTTGTCGGAAAACATCAGCCGGTAGTTGTCCAGCACGGTGTAGTTTCGCGCCTCGGGGCTGACCTGTGTCGTTTCCCGGACTTTAAGAAGGACCACGAACCCGCCGATCGCGCAGAGGGCCGCGGTGACGAAGAAGATCTGACGATACCCGACCAGATCCGCGAGTACTCCGCCGATAAAGGGGCCGAGAACCATCCCGCCGGCGCTGGAGGACTGCATGAAGCCCAGCGCGTAGCCAATCCTCTCCTTCGGCGTGCTGGTGGTTACCAGGGCCAGCGACGCTGCGATGAACCCGCTGATGCCTCCCTGAACCACCCGGAAGAGAAACAGCTGATAGACATTCTGGGAAAAGCCAATCAGGACCTGGGAGAGGGCAAGGCCAAATATCGCGCGGACGACCATGGCCTTCCTGCCGTACCGATCGCCCATCGTCCCCCAGATCGGGGTCGCGATGAACGAAAGGAAGAACGGTCCCGCGAAGACCAGTCCGCTCCAGCGCGCAAGCTCGGTCGGCTCAGTGACTCCCAGCTGCCGGATGAAGAAGGGGAGGAAAGGGACCACGAGGTTCATGCCGACCATGGCGAGGAACTGGGTTCCCCAGAGAATGTAGAGGTTCTTGCGCCAGAGCTCCATGAAATGTTGTCGGCCTGAATGAAGAACTCACCTCTGCACTTCCTTTCCATCGGCGGGAGAAGGGGAAGCGGGGTGAGTTTGGAGGATCAATATACCGATTCCCGCCAGGAATTCCAAAGTTTCACCGCGTTGACTGTGAGGGCGGAATGTCCTACCTTGTGAGGGATTTGTTTGAAAGGATGATGAAAATCTACACCAAGACTGGCGATAAGGGCGACACTTCTCTCTTTGGCGGCCAGCGCGTTCCCAAAGACGCGTTGCGCATTGAGGCCTACGGCACCGTCGATGAGCTGAACTCCGTCCTGGGCATTGCACGGGCGGACAATGCCGACACAGAGATCGATGAGATACTCGCGGGCGTTCAGGACCAGCTGTTCGATCTTGGAGCAGACCTGGCAACGCCGCGGCCGGCAGACAAGAAGCCGATCAAGCGGATCGAGACGCGAGATGCCCAGCAGTTGGAGAAAGTCATCGACGGACTTGAGCCCGCCCTGAAACCTCTCCGCAGTTTTATCCTTCCCGGAGGATCCCCGGTTGCCGCGAGACTCCATTTTGCCCGGACTGTTTGTCGGCGCGCCGAGCGCGCCGTCGTCCGCCTTTCCCGGAACGAAGACATCGGTGAGCCGGTCATGATCTACCTCAACCGGCTGTCCGACATGCTCTTCATCCTCGCACGGTATGCCAATCAGAAGTCAAAGGTGCCCGAGGTCAAGTGGAAGGGCTGAACGCGATCAGACCGGTGGCCCGGGACGAGGGGTCGACGCAATCTCTGACGGAAGAGAGGAGTGGTATGGCCGAGGAAATCCTCACGGTATCCAATCTTGTCAAGCGATACGGCGATCTCACCGCCGTGAACGGCATCAGCTTTGCGGTTCACCGTCAGGAGATTTTCGGCATCCTTGGCCCGAACGGCGCGGGCAAGACCACCACGCTTGAGACCATCGAAACCCTCCGGCCCATCGAGAGCGGCAACATTACCATCAACGGCGTCGACGTGCGCCGCGACCCGCAGGCCATCAAACGGATGATCGGCGTCCAGCTCCAATCCTCGTCATTCTTCGACAAGCTGAGCCTTGTCGAACTTCTGAGCCTGTTTGGCGAACTGTATGGCCGGACGGTCGATCCGTTGGCGCTCCTGCACGAGGTCGAGCTGCGCGACAGGGCGAAGGATTATATCGGCAATCTATCGGGCGGGCAGAAGCAACGGTTCTCCATAGCCGCGGCCCTGGTGAACGAACCGCTCGTCCTGTTCCTCGATGAACCGACCACAGGGCTCGATCCTCAGGCGCGCCGGCATCTGTGGGGGGTGATCAAGAGGATCCGATCGGAAGGGAAGACCATCGTCCTGACCACCCATTACATGGACGAGGCGGAGGAGCTGTGTGAC
>DAIUKN010000080.1:465-8827 GCA_036848195.1 Bacteroidota bacterium | reverse complement strand
GCCGTGCTGGTGGTTTTCCTGGCGGGGGTGCTCGTCAAGTACATCCTGGGCAGGCGGTCGGCATGAGGAAGCCGCTGGCGCGCCGGTTCGGGGCGGAGGAGGAACCCGCGGCCTCAGGCGGAGGTCTTGTCTGGGTGGCTTTGCCGTCTGTCGTTCGAGAGTCACCCCCTTAACAGGTCCATGACCCGCTGAGTTGTAGACCGTCGCCCGGCCTTTCTGACATCCGAGGGACCACCCGACTGACCAAGGGGTCTGTTCAGGCGACCTGTTCCGGTGGTCTCCGGGCCTTTGAAAGGCCGCCGGCTCAGCCGGCGGAACTTTGCCTAGAATAGCCACATTCGTGCGAGCATTGCAGTATGACTCCGGGTCGATTCTCCTTTGAATTGAAGACCTACGAACTTGATTTTCACGGGCGGGTCCCTGTTGCGGTCATCTACCGTTTCATGCAGGAAGCTGCAGAGCAGGACGCCGTTGATCGGCAATTCGACACCGAAACACTGCTCCGGAAGAACCTGACCTGGATGCTTCTGCGCATGCAGCTCCGTTTCCGAAATTTCCCTGAAGGGCGACAGGGGATTGATGTCGAGACCTGGCCGTCGGGCATTGACAGCCGTTACGCGTTCCGGGAATTCAAGCTCATTGCCGCGAGTCAGCAGGATCCATTTGCTGTAGCTTCAAGCGTCTGGCTGCTGATCGATCGTGAGCGGCAAAGACCGGTGCAGCTCGCATCGTTTTTCAAGACGTCCGAACGAGAGCATACTGAACCCATGGTGCTTGCGCGTCAGCGTGAGCCTGACCCCTCAGGGGGAATTGTTGTCAGCAAGGAATTCCCTGTACGCCTCGCCGATCTGGACATTAACAACCACGTGAACAATCTCCATTATCTTGAATGGGTGGTGGAAAGCGTGCCGGAGGAATACTGGTCAGGCCGTACCCTCGTTGAATTGGACCTGGAATACAAGAAGCAGGTCATGTACGGCGACACGGTCCGGGTTGAGACGGTTCCTGCAACAGGTGGAGGTTTTTTCCACCGCATGACCTCACCCAAGGCGAACGGGGCTATCCTCACAGCCCGGACGGTCTGGAAGTGATGTCATTGGATTTTCCCTCCTGTTTTCTCTATATTTTCCTTCGAAGCGAGTTCACCAGAGCATGTGAAATGATTCGATGGCACCATCAGGCACTCCGAGCAATCCGACCAGCACTCTTCAGGAGGAAAACCAGCGGCTGAGGCGTGCCGTGGAGGAGCTTTCCATCCTGAACGATCTCGCCCGTGCGATAGGAGCATCGCTCAACTCGCAGGAAATCATGCGCACCATCGTTCACCGGTCCATCCGCGCGGTCAATGCGGAGCAGGGGGTGATCACGCTTGTCGATGTGCATGCGAACGAACCGATGAAGACGCTGGTGCGCACGGCAGTCAGCTCTGCCGCCTACTCTCCCTTCCATTTCAATCAGAGCCTTCTGGGGTGGATGCACCTGAACAAGAAGCCTCTCACCATCAATAATCCGCGCAACGACGAACGGTTTCGGGGAGTGAAGTGGGACGAGTCGATCCGGTCGCTGCTCTGCGTCCCGCTGATGACCAAGGCCGAACTGAAAGGTGTCCTGACCGTCTACAACAGGAAAGGGAGTGAAGAATTCACCGAGGATGACCAGCGGCTGCTGGCGATTATAGCGGCGCAGTCCGCTCAGGTTGTAGAGAATGCTCGTTTGTACGAATCGGAGCAGGCGTTGATCCACATGAAGGAGGAATTGCGGCTCGCGTCCAGGATTCAGAGCGACCTGCTGCCGAAGGAACCTCCCAGGATTCCGGGATACGACATCGCCGGCAGGAGCATTCCCGCACAGATGGTGGGGGGGGACTACTTTGATTTCATCGGGATGGAGGGCGGGCGCATGGCGCTCTGCCTCGGCGACGTGTCCGGCAAGGGCTTGCCGGCATCGCTGCTGATGGCCAACGTGCAGGCAACCCTTCGCGGGCAGACGCTTCTGAGCCCGTCGGCACGAGAGTGTATCCAGAGGGCCAATAGACTTCTGTACCAGAGCACCAGCTCCGAAAAGTTTGTGACGTTGTTCTATAGTATCCTTGATCCAAACCGCCACACCCTCTGTTTCTCGAATGCCGGCCACGAGAACCCGTTCCTTCTGTCAGAGCAGAGTGAACCGGCCCGGCTGAGCGAGGGGGGTGTCGTCTTGAGTATCGTGGAGGATTTTCCTTTTGAGGAGAAGACGATCCCGCTCGTTCCGGGAGACCTCATGGTGGTTTTTTCCGACGGGATCACCGAGGCAATCAATCCGAACCAGGAGCTCTTCGGGGAAGGGCGTCTCGCCGACCTGCTTCAGCATCACCGCGGCGAATCAGCGGCAGAGATCATCGAGAGCATCATCCGCGGCGTCAAACAGCACGCGGCGGCCGCGCCGCAGATGGACGACATGACCATCCTTGTCGTGAAACGGCTTTCGCATTAACGCACCACTCAATCATCAGACGGAATTACACTCATGGCAAATGTAAACACGAAGAAAGGTGTCATCGGCATTCTGACCGGCGGCGGCGATGTCCCAGGCCTCAACCCTGCGATCCGGGCAGTCACGATTCGAGCCCGGCGGGAAGGATACCAGGTTATCGGCCTCCGGCGCGGTTGGGCGGGCCTCATCGATATCGTCAGGGAGAAGGATGCCGATAACTCGGACAACTTTCAGACTTTAACGGAAGAGATCGTCAACCGTGCCGGGCGAACAGGCGGGACCTTCCTGCACACCTCGCGAACACGTCCCAGCCATGTCAAGAAGGGCGCGGTCCCCAAACACCTGCAGGGAACCTACAACGCCGAAGTCAATGACCTGACTCCGGAGGTGATCAAAAGCCTCGATTGGCTCGGGATCGACTACCTGATTCCGATCGGCGGCGACGATACGCTGAGCTATGGCGTTCGGCTGTACCAGGAAGGGCTCAAGGTGATCGCCATCCCCAAGACCATGGACAACGATGTCCCGGGGACCGACTACTGCATCGGCTTCAGCACGTGCGTCACCCGAACAATCCATATGACCAACAGCCTCCGTACCTCTGCCGGCTCTCACGAGCGGTTCCTGGTTCTGGAGGTTTTCGGGCGATACGCCGGCTTCACGGCAATGCTTCCGACCATGGCCGGAGCAGCCAACCGCTGCGTGATTCCGGAGCACCGGTTCAACATCGAGAAGCTCGCGGAACTGCTGGCGCTTGATCGGAGGAACAATCCGAGCAAGTATTCGGTCGTGCTCGTCTCCGAAGGGGCAATGTTCGAGGGCGGGGATATGGTTTTCGAAAAGGAGACCACCGATGCGTATGGGCACAAAAAGCTCGGCGGCATCGGTGACCTGGTTTCGGAAAAGTTGAAGGAGCTCTCCCCGAAGTACAACAATGGCAAGACCATTAACGTCATCAATCAGAAGCTCGGCTATCTGGTCCGGGGCGGCGATCCCGATGCCATCGACTCCATCGTCCCGATGGCGTACGGCAACCTCGCGCTCGACCTCCTCTTGAGCAAGATCCACGGCCGGCTGGTCGTCCTCAAGAACGGGCGGTACGATAACATGCCTATCGATGCGGTCACCGCCTCAAAGAAAGTGGTGAACGTCAAAGAACACTACAACACCGACCGGCTCCGGCCTCAATACAAGAGCTTCGAGATGAAGCCGCTCTTCATCATGACCAGCGAAGCGGTGTAAAAGGCACCCCTCTTGCCCCCCTTCCGTTCCGGGGGAAGGGGGGAATGGCCCCTGTCATCCCTGCTCGTTGTTCGATTATCTTCCCCCACCGACGAGGACTTCCCATGAATCCAGGATCTTCTACACTGACGCGAACAGTCTGGGCTTTGTTTGTGATCATCGTGCTTTCGCCTCCCGTCGATTGCCAGGTGGTCCCCTTTTACGCCGGCGGCACGTACGATACCTCTGTGCCGACGCCGGATTCTGTCCTCGGTTTTTCCATCGGTCAACGACCCGTGCGATATGACGATGTGACGAGGTACCTGGATGTCCTTGCCCGGCGGTCTCCCCGTGTTCGGCTCTTCGACATGGGCCGGACCTATGAGGGACGCACCATCTCGTATGTCGTGCTGGCTGCAGAGGAGAACATCAAGCGGCTTGACGAGATCAAGAAGAGCAACGCGATGCTCGCCGATCCGCGGCGTTCCGGGGGCGACAGCCGAAGTGCGCTCATTGCGACGGCGCCTGGCATTGTCTGGGCTGAATATGCGATCCACGGAGATGAACTCTCGAGTGTTGACGCTGCGCTGCAGCTCTGCTACCAGCTTGCAGCCGGAACCGACGAGGGGACGCTCCGGATCCTGAGGGAGCTGGTCATCTGCATCGATCCGATCGTCAATCCCGATGGCCGCGAACGCTACCTTGCCCAGATGCAGCAGTGGAACACCCTTGTCCCGAATCCTGACGCACAATCGATCCATCATACGGGCGTCTGGCCGTATGGAAGGGGGAACCACTATCTGTTTGATTTGAACCGCGACTGGTTCATTCTTGCTCACCCCGAAATGAAATCGCGCGCGGAAACCATTGTGCAGTGGAACCCTCACCTGATGATCGATTCACACGAAATGGGTTCATACGACACGTATCTCTTTTCACCCCCACGGCCGCCGATCAATCCCAATCTCAATGCCTCAGCCCCAAAATGGTGGAAGATCTTTGCCGCTGACCAGGCCAGGGCATTCGACCGGTACGGATGGAACTACTACACGCGGGAGTGGAACGACGAGTGGTATCCGGGCTACGGTGCCTCATGGGCATTGTATACGGGGGCGATGGGGATTCTCTACGAACAGGCTCAAACGGACGGTTCGATTGTGAAGCGCCCGGACGGCACCTTTCTGACGTTTCGCGGGGCGGTGCACCACCATGTCGTCAGCACGATGGCGAACCTGACAACGGCCGCCGAACACCGAAAGGAATTGCTGACCGATTTCGCCGCGGAAAGGAAGGATGGAAATCGGGGAGACAAGTACGCGCCGGAAACGTATTACTGTCTGCCAGGCTCCAACCCCTCCCGCCTTTTCCATATGGTCGAGCGCCTGGCGGCGCTGGGTGTCGAGGTTACCATTGCGGAGAAGGAGTTTTCCGCTTCTGATCTGACAGACGCAGCGGGCGCAAAGGCCGGAACCAGAAAACTTCCTGCCGGAACCGCCGTTGTTTGTCTGGCACAACCGATGGGCCGGCTCGCAAAGGCGGTCCTGGAGTTTGATCCGCGGATGACCGGCTCGTTTCTCCAGGAGGAGCGGAAGTCGCTCGAGAAAGAGAAGGATTCCAAACTGTACGACGTCACAGCGTGGTCGCTCCCACTCGCCTACGGTCTTGAGGCCTATGCATCGACAGAAAAGCCGCCGATCGATCTCCGCCCTCTCCGGGTGATCCCGCGTCCGAAGGGGCGTCTCGAGAATGATCAGGCACGGTACGGTTTTCTGATGGAGTATGCCGATGACAGAGCCGTGGAGGCTCTCGCCATGCTCCTGCAGCAGGGGGTGAACGTCCGCGCGGCAAAAGAACCTTTTGCCGTTGGAGGACAATCGTACGGTCGCGGGACGATCCTCTTCCGCCGTAACGAAAACCCGTTGTCTCTTCCGGAACAGCTGAAGGCAGCCGCCGACTCGAACGGTGTTCTGATCACCGGAACCGGTACCGCCCTCAGTACATCCGGCCCTGATCTCGGCGGAAACGACATGGTGCTTCTCCGGGAGCCTCGCGTCGTGCTGGTTACCGGACCTGAAGTCGGCACGACAAGCTTCGGTTCGCTCTGGCATCTTCTTGATTACCGATTGAAGATGCGGACAACCCTGCTCAGCGCACAGTCGCTGGGATTCACAGACCTGCGGAAGTACAATATCGTCATCCTCCCTTCCTCCGGTGACGCGATGGCATACCAGCGGGCGCTTGGAAAAACCGGGATCACGAGGATCAAAGAATGGACGGAATCCGGAGGGACGCTCATCGGTATCGGGAATGCAGCGGCATTCCTTGCCGACACATCCACGGGTCTCAGCTCCGTCCGGCTCAAGAACCAGGCGTTGAAAGAGCTCGATCTCTATGCGAAAAGTGTCGAGACGGAGAAAAAGGGGATGGCGCCGACCCTGGACAGCGTGGCGCTCTGGTCAGGCAGGCAGGGAGTGCAGGATACTGCGAAGAAGGATGGCGTACCGAACGAGAAGGAGCTCGCCGTTCAAGATGAGCGCGGCCGGCTGTTCATGCCAAGGGGTGCGATTCTCAAAGTTGAACTGGACCCCGAACACTGGATGAATTTCGGTGCAGGCGAGGTGGCCGCCGCAATCATCTACTCTCCGAATGCGTTTCTGTCACGCGATCCCGTCCGGACTCCGGGCCGGTTTGCAGACGCTGAACACGTGCGGCTCTCCGGTCTCCTCTGGCCGGAAGCTCGGGCGCGGCTTGCAAAGACGGCGTACACAACACGGGAATCACGCGGGAAGGGACAGATCATCCTGTTCGCCGATGACCCGAACTTCAGGGGATCATTTCAGGGGACGGAGCGGCTTCTGATCAATGCCCTGTTTTTCGGGCCAGGATTCGGTAGTTCGAAGCCTGTTGAATGGTGAAATAACAAACCCCTCCCCTCAACTCTCCCCGGCCAGGGGAGAAGATGGGGAGGGGTTGACGTACGCCTGGAAGTAGACCTCTACTTTAAGGGATTACCGTCGCTATCGATAAACCGCAATTCTCCATACCCAAGCTCGCGAACGCCCGCCTCGATCTTTGAGCGATCCCCCACGACAACCCATACAAGGTTGTCGGGATGAATGACGTCCTTGGCGGCCGATGAGATGTCCCCAAGGGTCAAGGCGCGCACTTTGGCAGGATAGGTTTCGAAGTAGTCTTCCGGCAGTCCGTACCGGATGATGTCACCGATGGAGCCGGCCACACTGCTAATCGTTTCCCAGGAGCCGGGGAGTTCAAGCGTCTGGCTGCTCTGGACTTTTGCCAGCTCTTCGGTCGTTGCCGGGCGTTGGTCCCTGATGTCCCGCAGTTCCCTGGCGATCTCCACCATCGACTCTTTTGTCTTATCGGTCTGCACCGGTGCGTAGGTGATAAATGGCCGCTCGGCGCGTGCGGGATAAAGAACCGTTCCTGCTCCGTACGACCAGTGCTTGTCTTCCCGCAGGTTCATGTTCATCCGGGAGGTGAAGAGGCCCCCCAGAATATTGTTCATCGTTTCGATCGAGATCTCCTTGGGGTTTGCGCGCGGTGGGGCGACATGCCCGGCGAAGATGATCGACTGCTGGGAACCGGGTCGGTCCATCAGGTAAACGACCTGTTTCGTCTGTTGTTCCACAGCGGGGATGGTCTTCCGGGGAACATCCCCCTTTGCCCATTTTCCGAAGAGCTTCTCGAGTTTCGGCTTGATTTCCTCCATGGTCGTCGCGCCGACCACCACGAGCGTTGCATTGTTCGGCTTGAACCACATCTGGTGGAACTTGATCAGATCATCCCGCGTCAGCTTGGCGACGGATTGTTCCGTTCCCGAACCGGTGAGAGGGTTGCCGTATGCATGCTTCTCACCATAGAGGAATCTCGGGAAGACCCGGAGCGCCATCGGGATCGGCGACACCTTCTCACGCTGTATGCCGGCGAGCTGCTGCTTCTGGAGCCGCTTGAAATCCGCTTCAGGGAAGGATGGGTTGAGAATCACGTCCGCAAACAGATCGAGTGAAGCGTCGAGGTTCGCCTTCAGCGCCGAGAGGAACACGGTGGACACGTCAAGGTTCGAGCCGGAGCCCAGTTGCGCACCCAGGAGGGCCAGCTCATCGCTGATCTGAAGGGCGTTGCGCGTCTTGGTCCCTTCGTCCAGCATCCCCATGGCAAGACTTGCAGTGCCCGGTGTGGCAAGCTGGTCGGCGGCATAGCCGGCGTCCATAAGAAGATTCAAATTCACAACCGGGACCGCGTTTCTCTGCGCCAACACTACCTTGAGTCCGTTGGAGAGCGTAGTCCGCTGCATGGCAGGGAACTTGGCGAGCGGCGGCGTGCCCGGTTCCGGCAATTTCTTTCGATCGACGTCGCTTGACGCGGTCGTGAAATCGGGAAAAGGATGAATCTCGAGGATGTACACACCGTCCGACAGCCACTCGCGTGCGCTCTTCAGGAGATCTGCCGCTGTGGCCTCCCGGATGCGCTTGAGTGTGGACTTGTACATTTCCGGGCTTCCGCCGAACACCTGGTTCTTGGCGAGGATGTCGGACTTTCCACCGAACCCCCCGATCCGCTCGATCCCCCGAATGAAGCCGGACTGATATTGTGTCTTGACTCTCAGGAGCTCTTTCTCCGTGGGTCCTTCCCTGAAGAACCGGGCAAC
>DAIUKN010000080.1:0-455 GCA_036848195.1 Bacteroidota bacterium | reverse complement strand
GCAACCTCTTCATCGATTGCCTGTTCGACTTTCGCAAGATCACTGCCCGGCTTCACCGTGGCGTCGATGGTGAACTGGCCGCCGATCTCCCGGGCGTCAATGGATGCCGAGACGCTTGTTGCGCTCTGGTCGTCGTAGACCAGTCGCTTGAAAAGGCGTGATGATTTCCCCGAGCTGAGAACCTGACCCACCAGACCAAGGTAGTCGGCATCGGCGGATCCCCACTGCGGCACGTTCCAGATCTTCCAGATGCGGGCCTGGGGCACGCGGTCCTGCGCCACCTGGCGCTGTGTTCCGGTCCTCTTCGCGACCCAGACCTCCTGTTTCGCAACTGGTGGCCCGGAGGGAATATCGCCGAAGTACTTCTCCACTTTCTTGCGCGCTGTCTCTGCGTTGATGTCCCCGGCGACCACCAGCACGGCGTTCGCTGCGCCATAATAGGTCTTGAACCAGTC
>DAIUKN010000079.1:0-8850 GCA_036848195.1 Bacteroidota bacterium | reverse complement strand
TCCCCTCGTGATTAACGCCATGGCGAGCGAACTGCGGTGCGAGCTCGCGCTGCATAAGCACCCTGCTCAGCTCGGCGAAGAGCTCATTGCGTTTCTGGGGGATGTTCTGCCGCCGAAGCCCTCGGCCATCTTCAAGCATCGAAATCTGACCCGCCGCTTCCTGTCGACGCCGGTCCGGAACGTCACCTCCTCGACCGTTCAGGAGGTGGTGGAGGTTCCGGATCTTGACACCCTCCCCGTTTTGACCTGCTGGCCTGAGGACGGGGGACGATTCTTCACGCTCCCGCAGGTGATCACGGTTGACCCCCTGACCGCGAAGCGGAACATGGGGATGTACCGGATGCAAGTGTTCGACCAGCGGACAACCGGGATGCACTGGCAGATTCAAAAAGGCGGAGGGTTTCATTACTATCAGGCAGAGAAGCTCGGCCGGCCGCTGGAGCTGGCTGTAGCACTCGGGACGGACCCCGCGCTGCTCCTGGCGACGATCGCAGCCCTTCCGGAGAACGTCGATGAAGCCATGTTCGCCGGATTTTTGCGCGGGCACCGCACGGAGTTCGTGAAGGCAAAATCTCTCTCCATGTCTGTGCCGGCGCATGCCGAATTCATGCTGGAGGGAGTAGTCAATCCGGCGGAACGCCGTATGGAAGGTCCGTTTGGCGACCACTTCGGACACTATTCGCACGCGGCTGAGTTCCCCGTTTTCCACGTTACGGCGCTCACCCATCGGAAGAACCCGGTGTATCCGGCAACGGTTGTCGGGATCCCGCCAATGGAAGACCAGTTCCTGGGCGATGCGACCCAGCAGATCCTCGGTCCGCTTGTGCGGCTCATCCACTCCGAGATCACCGATATGTGGGCCTACTACGAAGCTGGTTTCCATAATCTGCTTGTCGTTGCCGTCGACCAACGGTACGCCAAAGAGTCGATGAAGACGGCCCTCGGGTTGATGGGTATGTCGCAGCTCTCCCTCACAAAGTGCATTGTTCTGGTCTCAGCCGGAGTCACTGTACGAGATTTCGATCTGGTGATGAAGGAGGTGCGCGACAATTTCGATCCGCACTTCGATTTTGTTATGATTCCAAGGGTGCCTTTGGATACGCTGGACTTCACCAGCCAGAAGATGAACCTGGGGAGCAAGATGATCCTCGACGCAACGAGAAAACAGAGGCCGGCCGAGGAGATGCCGGGTCGCAAGGGGAGAGCTCCGGGGGACCGTCAGTTGTCTGCCATTCGCTCGCTCGATCGCCGGATCGTGGACCTCCAGTTTGTCCACGATACGCTTCTGGTTGTCAAGGTGCAGAAGGACGGTATGCAGGTACTGAGGAAGCTGGTCCGTCTCGAGGAGTGTGAGGGGGTCACCCTGATTGCTGCCGTCAGCGAGGATGTCGATCTTCACGACCGGGAGAACACCATCTGGGGGATTTTCACCCGGTTCGATTGCGAGCGCGACATTGTTTTCACCGAACAGCACCTGATGGGGATAAGCCCCATCTACAAAGGGGTCATGGGCATCGATGCGACCTGGAAGACAGGATATCCAAAGCCACTGTCGATGACACCGGAAGTCTCGCGGCGGGTCGAAGAACGATGGGAGAGCTACTGGAAGTAGGAGGGATTCTGGATACATTCAACAGACAAACCTAAGATGCTCATGAACAGATCGATTCACTTTCATGACAGGGCTCTCGTGCCCATCTGGGACAAGGTGCTTCGGGGGGAGCGATTGTCACTCGAGGACGGGCTCTCACTCTACCGGACGGATGATTTCATCGCCGTCGGTAAGATGGCGCATGCCGTTCAGCAGTCGAAGAGTGGAGATGCGGTCTATTTCGTCCTCAACCAGAAAATTGAGCACACCAACATCTGCGTCCTCTCGTGCAAGTTCTGCGACTTCGCGGCGAAGAAAGGATCGGCCGAGGGGTATGAAATGACGACGGACGAGATTCTTGCACGCCTCAGTCCGGAGATACGGGAAGTCCATATCACGGGAGGGATGCCGCCAGACTGGCCCTGGGAGCGATATCTGGATATTGTGGAGACGATTCACGAGCGGCTTCCTCAGGCCGATGTGAAGGCGTTCACGGCGGTCGAAATCGATTTCTTTCATAAGAAGTTCAAGATGTCTATCGAGGAGGTCCTTCGTCAGCTGCAGGCCGCCGGGCTGAAAACAATGCCGGGGGGAGGGGCTGAAATTTTCTCGGAGCGCGTGCGGAAACTCCTTTTCAACCAGAAAATCGGTGCAAAGACCTGGCTGGAGATTCATGCAACGGCGCACAGGCTCGGCATTCCCACGAACAGCACGATGCTCTACGGCCATCTGGAGACGCTTGAAGAACGGTTGACCCACCTGATCAAGTTGCGCAAAGCGCAGGACGAGACCGGAGGTTTCCTCACGTTCATCCCGCTGGCATTCCAGCCCGGAGACACCGGAATCAAACCGCGCAACCGTTTCACGTCGGCCATCGACGATCTGAAGACCATCGCCGTCTCGCGGTTGATGCTCGACAATTTTCCCCACATCAAGGCCTACTGGGTCATGTTGACCGAAGAGGTGGCCTCTGTCGCCCTCAACTTCGGCGCGGACGACATGGATGGAACGGTCGGTGGAGAGAAGATAGCGCACGATGCCGGAGCAATCAGCCCCATGACGCTGGCAAAGGAGCAGATCATCAGGATCATCAAAGACGCGGGGAAGATTCCGGTGGAGCGTGACGCTTTCTACAACCCCCTGCACGTCAGGGCGGACAATGTGGTGGGGAAGATTCCGTACCTCAATTCGGTGCCATTCTACGCACATTTCGACGACGAGCGCTTCAAAATCCTCCCGGTTGTTCCCCGGCGGATGGGGATACTGAGTCAGCAGGGGGAGCTGGATGCCGGGCCGTTCTCGCTCATGGATTTCGTGCGCCAGCGCGAAACCCTGGAGCTCATGGGCTGGTGTATAGCCACGCGCGACCAAGTGAAGAGCGTCATGCTCTTTTCAAAGGGTGGGTGGGCTGACCTGCAGGGGAAGACGATCGGCATTACCGATGATACAGCGACTTCAGTTCAGCTTCTGAAAGTCCTCCTGGAGAAGAAGCATGGGATCCGGGCCAGGCTCGAACGACTTCATGCCGGAGTGAACGATTATTCGAAGTTCGATGGGGTGCTCTTGATTGGTGACGAGGCCCTCCGGCGGAACAAGCTGGGCTTGCACGGATTTGAACTGGTGTATGACCTGGCACGTGAGTGGTACGACTGGCAGAAGCTCCCGTTTGTGTTTGCCGTCTGGGCCATGAAGAAATCACTCTCGGAGGAGTCACAATCGAATCTCAAGGAGGCGGTCCGGCGTTCCCTTGAAATCTCTGAAGCCGATTTTGTCTCCATTGCGGGTGAGCACGGGCGGAGGATCGGGCTCAGTGACGAGGAAACTCGGGAGTATCTGGAGGGGTTCAATTATCGGCTTGGGGAGCGCGAACGGGTGGCAATCGACCTATTCGAAAAACTTTTCGCCGATCTGAGACAACTTCAAGAAATATAAGGAGTTCATCTTGTCACTTCAACAAATCTATAATGATGTCAGGGCCGGAAGACGGTTGAGTCGAGATGAGGGGTTGCGGGTTCTGGCGGAGGGCCAACTCCTCGACCTGGCGGACGTGGCAAACGATATCCGGTTCAGGAAGAACCCTGACAGGGCAGTAACCTTCGTCGTTGACTCGAATCCCAACTACACCAACATCTGCAACGTCGATTGCATATTCTGCGCCTTCTATCGGCACCCGGGAGAAGAGGGGGCATACACGCAGAGTGTTGACGAGATGATAAAGAATTTCAAGGTTGCCGCCGGGAAAGGGGTCACGACGATATTGTTGCAGGGTGGGGTGAATCCGGCTCTCCCCTTTGAATATTACGTAGAATTGGTGGAGAGAACCCTCCGGGAGGTCCCGGAGGTCCATCCGCACTTCTTTTCAACCTCCGAAATCACCGGTATGTCGCACATATCCGGATTGAGCGTGGCCGAAGTTCTTCAGCGTCTATGGAAAGCCGGCCTCCGTTCAATCCCCGGCGGGGGGGCGGAAATTCTTTCGGATAGGGTACGGAAGAAGATCAGTCACCTCAAAGGCCCGAGCAGAGAGTGGCTGGAGGTTATGCGGGTAGCCCACAAGATAGGGTACAAAAGCACCGCGACCATGATGTACGGCCACCTGGAGAAGGAGGAGGACATTGTCGAACATCTGGAGGTCGTCCGCCAGCTTCAGGATGAGTACCGAGGATTCACAGCTTTCATACCCTGGAGCTTCAAACCCGGTAACACGCCACTGGAAAAGATCATCCCGCATTACGCCACTCCTACGCGGTATCTCCAAATGATTGCATTTTCGAGGATGTATTTGGACAACATCCCACATATTCAAGCATCCTGGTTCTCGGAGGGGAAGAAGGTGGGGCAGATTGCCTTGCACTTCGGGGCGGACGATTTTGGGGGAACGCTGCTTGAGGAGAACGTCCACGCCGCTGCCAATTTCGTGAACAAGACCAATACGGAAGAGTGCATCCAGCTTATTCACGAATCGGGTTTTGCCGCGGCTCAACGGTCGACCCTCTATGACATCAAACAGGTCTATCCGATCCCCGCGGAGCTGGCAGCCTAGATCAGATCGAACGCCCCGACGTGAGGGATCAGGTCGCTCTCACGCCCTTTCTGGAAGAGGAACTCCAATCCTCTCTTCCCGCTGTCGCCCATATCGATCGTTCGTTCGCTCACATACATCTTGACGAACTTGGCGCCAAGCTGGTGATCGATTCCACGACCCCACTGCATTGCGTAGGGAAGGGATGCGTCTTGATGCGCGTATCCGTAGGCGATACTTTCTTTCAAGCCCGCCGAGAGGAGGCGGGCCATGGGAAGCCCGAGGTCTTTTCGGACGACGTCGAGGCCGAGCGGCAGCGGAAGGCCGCCTGATATCTCCTTCCAGAACTCACCGAAATCGAGGACCTTATGATACCCAAGAGACTCGTACGTGATCTGCCCTTCATGAATCAGGAGCCCGGCGTCAATTGAGCCATCGTCAATGGCGTCCATGATCCTGTCGAATGGCATGTCCAGATGACGGATTCCTTCGGTGAAGATCCTGAAGAGCAGAGTCGCGGTCGTTAGGGGTCCCGGTGTTCCGACCGTTTTCCCACGGAGCTCGTGCAGGCTCCGGTATTTCCTCGAAACGATGACGGGCCCGTACCCTTCGCCCATGCTGGCACCGGTTCTCATGATCCAGTACCGTTCAGAAACGTACGGGTAGGCGTGGGCAGATATCGCCGTGACCTCCAGCTCTCCCTTCATGGCACGTTCATTCAACGATTGAATGTCTTCCAGCAGGTGCTCGATCGTAATCCCTTCGAGCTTCACCTTTCCGCTGGCGAGACCATAAAACATGAATGCGTCGTCGGGGTCGGGGCTGTGACCGACCCGGATAATTCTGTCGTTCATACTGATCGTCTCATCATGAATGAGAGTCGCTACTTGATTGCCGTGTACACCGATGCGATCCCGCCGGTAAGCCTCTCCTGGCGGGAATCCCTGAACCCGACCTTCGTCAGAATCGCGAGAAACGCATCGTCCTGGGGAAACCTCATGACCGTGTCCGGCAGGTAGGTGTAGGCCTCTGTGTGCCTGGAGACAAGTCGTCCGACCAACGGAAGAATGTTCCGGAAATAGAAGAAATAGATCTGCTTCAGAGGAAACGCTCGTGGTTGCGAGAATTCCAGGACGAGTATCTTCCCGAGCGGTTTGAGGACCCGGTGCATGTTTGCAAGGCCCCTTTCAAGGTTCTCGAAGTTCCTGACGCCGAAAGCCACAATCGTTGCATCGAAGCTTCCGTCAGGGAAATCGATATTCTCAGCATCTCCGGGCGTAAGGGTAATGAGCCCGTCGAGGCCCCGGCCAGCGATCTTCTTCGTCCCGTGGCGGAGCATTTCTTCTGCGATGTCGATTCCGATCACTTGCTGCGGGTGCAGGCGGACCGACGCGATCGCAAAATCGGCCGTTCCGGTGGCCACATCGAGGATTCGCCGTGGATTGACGTCGCGGATCTGCTCAATGGCTCTGCGCCTCCAGTACAGGTCAACTCCGCCGCTCAAAAGGTGATTGAGAAGATCATACCGGTACGCGATGGAGTCGAAGAGTGATCGAACATACTGTTTTTGCACACCGGGGCGTTGTGTCATCATACCATCGAAAAATACGAAAGTTGGGGGCGAGTTCCAAGGAAGTCGTTAAACTGCTTGACTTTTTTCCACGGTCAGGTTATTATGAATTGCCTTCACCGATCAGCGGTGAGGGCTTTTTGTTTGGACATCGGAGTTGACCATGGCTGGCGATCGATACGTCATTCCCCTGAAGCTGAACCGTTCGCCCGATCGCTCATACCGGATCATCATCCAGCCCGGTCTGATCGGCCGGATTCCGGCGATGATGGATCAAATCAGAAATACCGGAAAAGTCTTCGTCATCACGGACTCGACCGTTCGGCGTCTCTACGGGCGCGGCTTCCTTGCAGCGCTATCGTCGATCGGGATACCGGCAGTCCTGATCACTGTGCCTCCGGGTGAAGAATCAAAAACCGCCGGCGTTGCAGCCGGCCTCCACACCGCTCTTCTGGAAGGTGGTGTGAAAAGGGACAGCCTCGTCGTCGCTCTCGGCGGGGGCGTCGTAGGGGATCTTGCCGGGTACGTTGCAGCGACGATCCTTCGTGGCGTCCGTAGTTTGCAGGTGCCGACGACTCTCCTTGCCCAGGTTGATAGCAGTGTCGGCGGGAAAGTGGGGATCGACCACCCTCTCGGGAAGAATCTCATCGGTGCCTTTCATCAGCCTCGGGGTGTCTTCATCGATCCCGGCGTTCTCAGGACACTCCCGGCACGGGAATTCCGGAACGGGCTGGCCGAGATTGTCAAGATTGCGGCCGCTCTCGATGCACCGTTTTTCGCTGCCATCGAACGGAATGTCAGGAAGATCTCCTCACGCAACGTTCATGTCATATCGCGGATCATAGCACGGGCGGTGAGTCTGAAAGGTGCAGTGGTTACGCGCGACGAACGCGAGGCTGGCCTTCGCAAGGCACTGAATGTCGGACATACCATCGGTCATGCCCTCGAGACATCATCGGATTACCGGCTGAAACACGGAGAGGCCGTTTCGATCGGCATCGTTGCCGAGTCGGTGATTGCGACCCAGATGGGCCTTCTCCGTCCTGAAGACTGCGAAAGGGTTATCCGGCTCCTGAAACGGCTTGGACTTCCGGTGCGCGTCCCGAGAGTGCGGAACAGGACGGCATTCGCGTCGGCACTAGCGTTGGACAAGAAAGCCGGGTCGGGCGGTACGCGGTTTGTTCTCCTGCGGGGGATCGGCCGTTGCGTCGTCGGGGTTCCGGTACCTCCGGAGCGGGTTTCCGCAGTCTGCGGGGTCCGGTTATGATCATTCTTTCCATCACCGGTCCGTCGATGGAGACGGCCCTCCGACAGGTCAAAGCGGGCTCTCGCTATGCCGACATTCTGGAATTTCGGCTGGACATGATCGGGAATGTTGAGTTGACTCGCCTCTTCTCTTCCACGCGCAGGCCGAAGATTGTCACGTGCAGGCCCACATGGGAAGGGGGGTTGTTCGCCGGACCGGAATCGGACCGGATGGAAATTCTCGAGGCGGCGTCGCTCCTTGGCGCGGAGTACGCCGACATCGAGTACGGGGCAGGGCCGACCGCCATCCGCGGTTTCATGCTCCGGCGACGGGAAACGCGCGTCATCGTGTCGAAGCACAGTATCTCTCAATCCCGGTTTCATGTCCCAACAGTGTACCGGCAGCTCCATGCAACCGGTGCGGACGTCGTAAAGTTTGCGTATATGGCCGAAGATGCCGCTGACATCGGCCATGCCTTCGAGTTTCTCGCGCTTGCGCGTGGAGATCGGCGCAAGGCGATAGCCATCGCCATGGGAGAGGCGGGCGAGGCGAGCAGGATCCTCTATCGCTGCTTCGGGGGTTGGGCAACGTATGCTTCCATCGGCGTTGGGGAGGGGGCGGCGCCCGGACAGGTGCCCGCCCGGGATCTCCGATCGCTCTACCGCGCTGATGCTCTCACATCACGGACGCGGATCTTTGGTGTTGTGGGAAACCCTGTCGGGCAGAGCAAAGGGATTTATGTTCACAACGCCGTCTTCCGGCAATCAAAGGCCGATGCCGTCTACTGCCGGTTTCGCGTGAGAGACCTGCGTCGGTTCGTGCGGACTATCCTTCCGTTCATGCAGGGCTGCAGCGTGACGCTCCCGCACAAGGAGAAGATCGCCCGGTATGTCGATATCATCGCGGCCGGAGCGCGGGCAATTGGGGCGGTGAACACCGTCTATCGGAAGAACGGGAAGCTGATGGGAGCCAACACGGATGCCTCTGCCGCCCTTGACGCAATTGAAGGTGTCAGCGCGGTCCGGGGGAAGAATCTTCTCATCGTTGGCGCCGGAGGTGCCGCGCGTGCCGTTGCGTATGAGGCTTTGCAGAGGGGTGCCCGGGTGCTGATTGCCAACCGGACGGAAGCCCGTGCCCGGCGTCTTGCTGCCGAGATGGGGGCCGTTCATGTGAAGATGGCCGAGCTCGCGGGCCACCCCTTCGACATCCTCGTCAATGCAACATCGGTCGGGATGTTTCCGTCGGTGCATGAGACACCGGTCCCCGCAGCGATCCTTGCGGGGAAGGTTGTCTTTGATGCAGTGTACAACCCGCCCGTGACGCGGCTGCTCCGGGACGCAAGGAATGCCGGGGGGCGTCCCGTCCCCGGGGCGGCGATGTACATCAATCAGGCCGCCCAACAGTCGAAATTGTTCACCGGG
>DAIUKN010000078.1:0-8881 GCA_036848195.1 Bacteroidota bacterium | reverse complement strand
ACACCCGGGGACGTCTACGTCAGCACGGCGGTGCTGGCCCGGGTCTTTGGCCTGCATGTGGAAGAAGCGGTCTTCTGAAGACAGATTGTCATTCTCGAATATCGGACCATTGGCTATGCCTAAAGCACGTATCGCAGTCTTACGGACGACCCCGGAAACGGTGCTCGGGGATTACGAGCGTCTGGCCGAACTGGCCGGGATGCGTCAGGCGCTGCGACAGGGAGTCACGACAATCCTCAAGGATAATATCTCCTGGCATTTCCCCTTTCCCGCGGCGAACACGACTCCGTGGCAACTCGAAGGATCAATCCTCGCGCTCAGAAATGCAGGGTACGTCGACCTCGCGGCTGTCCAGAACAAAACCGTGGTCACCGACGCCTTCAAGGGAGAAGATCTGAACCGGTATGTCCCCATCTTCCGGCAGTACAACATACCCGTTCTCTTCAATTTCCGCGAGGGGGACATGCGGTGGGTGGAATACAGGCCGAAGGGGACCATGCGAGTGCTTCACCGTATCTTCCCGGAGGGAATCAGGATTCCGGACTACTTCGCCGGAAAGAACATCGTCCACCTGCCAACGATGAAGTGCCACATTTACACGACTACAACCGGCGCCATGAAGAACGCGTTCGGCGGTCTTCTCAACACCCGACGGCACTATACCCATTCATGGATCCACGAAACCCTCGTGGACCTCCTGGTGATCCAGAAGGAAATCCACTCGGGAGTCTTCGCCTTCATGGACGGCACGACGGCAGGGAATGGTCCCGGTCCGAGGACAATGTTTCCCGAGGTCAAGAATGTCATCCTTGCCGGTGCGGACCAGGTTGCCATCGATGCCGTCGCGGCAAAAATGATGGGGTTCGATCCGATGTCCATACCGTATATCCGCCTGGCGCACCAGGACGGCCTCGGGACAGGCGATGTTCGCGATATCGACGTCGTCGGCGCGGACATTTCCGGCGAATCCTGGGGGTTCCGCGTCGGGAATAACGGCGTGAGTCTCTTTGGCAATCTCGCCTGGTTTGGTCCGCTCAAGGGGATGCAGAACCTCTTCTTCCGCACGCCGATGGTCCATGCATTCATTTTCGGCTCGGAAGCATATCATGACTACTACCGCTGGCCCGTGAAAGACCGGCGTATCTTCGAAAGGTGGCGATCGGGAACCCCGTGGGGAGCTCTCTTTCGGACGTATGAACGCCGCGGCGAGAGCGTCCCGGATGAAGCCATCTCGATCACCTGAATTCCACGATCCCTTTACCATGAAACTGCAGTCAAGAGCTGAAGCGGCGCTGCTTGGGACGACGTTGATCTGGGGTGGCACTTTTGCCGTCGTCAAAATCGGCATGGAAGATGTAAGTCCTATCCTGTTGATCGTTATCCGGTTTGTCGTCGCCTCCCTCTGCGTTCTCCCCCTGGCGTGGAGGAGGATCTTTCCTCTCCCGCGACCGTCCCTGGTCAAAGGGAGCATTCTCGGGATGTTTCTCTTCCTTGGATTCGTCACGCAAAACGTCGGCCTCACGATCACAACCGCATCCAAGTCGGCCTTCATTACGGGTATGATGGTCGTGTTTGTCCCCCTGCTGCAATTCGTGATTGAACGGCGTGCGCCGAAGGTCGGGAACGTTGTGGGAGTCCTCGTGGTGTCGGCCGGTCTCTGGTTTCTCACCTCGCCGGACGGTTCCTCGTTCAACGCGGGGGACGCCTTGACCCTCGTCTGTGCGGTCCTTTTCGCGGTGTATATCGTCTACCTGGATGTGGTCTCCAAGGAGACAACGACGATGCAGCTCGTGTTCATGCAGTTCTCTTCCATGGCGATCTTCTCTCTCGTGGCACTGGGACTGTTCGAAATCCCCCGGCTAACACTCACCGGACGGTCGGTGAGCGTCCTTGTCTACCTGACCTTTCTTGCGACGATGCTGACCACGTACGTCCAGACACGGTTCCAGAAAGAGACGACGCCGACGCGGGCGGTCATCATCTTTTCGATTGAACCCGTCATTGCGGCCATCGTTGCGTACGTTCTGCTGGGCGAACGGATGGGCGAGATGGGCATTGTCGGAGGCGCGATGATTATCACCGGCGTGCTCGTCTCTGAACTCTCCGACTCTATCCCCGTGCTGAACCGATCGCTCGACGGCTCTTCATCTTGACTTTCGGCCCACGGCATTGTATTATTTGGTGGAGAGGAAGGAGATGGTCTCCAGGGTCCACATGATTGCAGAGGGTCTTGTGCAGGGGGTGGGTTTCCGATGGTTTGTGGCTCGTCGTGCCGAGGCGCTCGGGATCAGGGGGTACATCAGGAACCTCTACGATGGAACTGTAGAAATGGAAGCGGAAGGAGACCGTTCCCTGCTGGAAGAATTCATGAAAGAGGTCCGGGTCGGTCCGAGGGCTGCACACGTCACGAACGTGCGAATCGAATGGAGAGACCCGGTCCAACGAGAACGGAATTTTGAAATCAGGTGAAGCAATCGCCACCGATGCGCGCATAGGATTTGGGTACGATGTCCACCGCCTCGTCGCGGGTAGACCATGCATCATCGGGGGGGTGGATATCCCTTATGATCGCGGGTTCGAAGGGCATTCCGATGCGGATCTGCTTCTGCACGCCATCGCCGATGCTCTTCTGGGTGCTGCGGCGCTCGGGGATATCGGGAGGCATTTTCCCAACAGCGATCCCCGCTTCAAGGGGATCTCCAGTTTGATCCTCCTCCAGCACGTCGGAGACCTTCTCGCGCAGCGCCGGTTCGACATCACGAACATCGACGCCACCCTCGTGCTCGAAGAGCCTACGATCGCTCCGTATGTAGACCGGATGCGCCAGAATATAGCCAACGCATTGAAGATCTCCCCGCTTCAGGTTTCAGTAAAAGCGACAACGAGCGAGTCCCTCGGTTTCATCGGCGGAGGCCAGGGCGGGGCCGCCCACGCCGTCGCGCTGATCACCCAACACTAGCGCTTTCCTCCACTTGGAAGAGATCATCCACTACCTCCAAACGCTCAACCCGCTGATGGTGTACGGGCTGCTCTTCGGCATCGCGTTCGTCGAGAACATCTTTCCGCCTTCGCCCAGTGACATGGTCATCGTCTTCGGGGGAACACTTATCGGCCTCGGGCGTGTCGGCTTTGTCGAAACACTCCTCTGTGCGACGGCAGGGAGCACGGCGGGTTTCCTCGTGATGTACAAGATCGGCGATTGGTTCGGGGACCACATTCTTGAACAACAGAAGCTGAAATTCATCCCCATCGACGCTGTCCGAAAAGTCGAGGAGTGGTTCCGCAAATACGGGTACTGGATCATCGTGGTGAACCGGTTCCTGACCGGCACCAGGGCCGTGGTTTCGTTCTTTGCTGGGATGTCCGAACTGAAGCTGGTCACGACGACAGTGCTCTGTTTCGTGAGCGCTCTTGCGTGGAACGCGATTCTGGTAACCAGCGGATATCTGCTCGGCCAGAACTGGGAACGGATCGGCTTCTACCTTGAAACCTACAGCGAATTCGTCACCGGGATCGTTGTTGTCGTCCTCCTCTTCTTCCTGGTGAGGTATTTCACCAAGCGAAACCCGAGGAAATCCCCGTGATGGAGTTGCTCTCCGCGGCCGACAGGGCGGTGTTCCTCTTCCTGAATCAGACCATCAGCAACCCTGTGGGCGACTTTCTCTGGCCGCTCATCACGGACTATGACAGGCTGCCGCTCGTCCGCGTGATCCTCATCGGTCTCTGGGTCTGGTTGCTGATCAGGGGAGGGGTGCGGGGGAGGACGGCAGCGCTGCTCCTGATTCCCGTGCTTGTGGCTGCGGACCAGCTCAGCAGCTCCCTGATCAAAGAATGGGTACAGCGCCCGCGGCCATGCCATACCATCAACGGCGTGAGCGTCCTCCCCGGAATTCACCTTCTGGTGAACTGCGGCGGCGGAAAATCATTTCCATCCTCTCATGCAGTCAACAATTTCGCCGTTGCCACGCTCTTTTCGTTCTATTACCCCAAAGGCCGCTGGGCTTTCGTCGCCTGGGCGAGTCTCGTTGCCCTCTCCCGCCCGGCCGTCGGAGTCCACTACCCTTCAGATATCATTGGTGGGGCGGTCATCGGCTTCATGGTGGCAGCGTTCCTCATCTGGCTCTGGATCATAACCCAGAGGAGATACTTCCCCGGCGCATTGGTTGTGGCCGGCCGGGAGGGACCATGACCACCCTCTTCCGGCGAAAAACCGGGCTTCCTTCGGAACCCGAAGAGGTTCGTTCGCGGCGTTCCGCCCTCCGCCGGATCAGGATTCTCCTCTGCGTGCTCTCCGGGACAATGCTCGGGTTTTCGTTTCCACCCAGCCCTCTCGGCATTCTAGCCTGTTTTGGATTGGTGCCTCTCCTTATTGTTCTCGCCGATATTGAAGAAATCCCCCGCGCGCTGCGGTATAGCTACGTCGCCTTCTTTGTTTTCCACCTTATATCGCTGAACTGGACGGGGGGCTTCTCGCACGGCAACGATCCCTATATGATGATCGCGGGCTCTATAACGATTCTGGCACATCCATTCTTCTACTTCATCCCGGTTGCAGCATATCTCTTCGTCAGGCGGAAGTTCGGCGATCGGGTCGCCCTCGCGTCGCTCCCGTTCCTCTGGGTGGCGTACGAATACTCTCATTGTCTTACGGAATGGTCTTTCCCATGGTTGACGCTGGGAAACAGCCAAACGTACGATCGTGCGCGTATCCAGTTCATCAGTGCGACCGGTGTGTACGGCCTTTCGATCTGGATCCTGCTGATGAACGTCCTGGGTTTCCTTCTCTACTCGCTCATCGCGCGTGCAGGAGGCTCCTTCCGCTCCCACCGGGTGATCGGGCTGGTAGGATTGATCATCGTGCTCTATCTGCTTCCTCTCGTGCACGGACTCCTGGTCTTGTCGGGCGCCGATGCGGCGCGCGAACGGGCGCCGGAAACGGCAGGACCTGCGATTACGGTGGGCATCGTACAGTCAAATGTCGACCCGTGGGACAAATGGTCCGTGAGCGGGTTTGATGTCCTGCAACTGTATCTGGGGATGACAAGACGTCTCGTGCACGACGCGTCCCCGCACCGGCCGGACCTGGTCCTATGGCCGGAGACAGCGGTCCCGTATCTTATCCTGACCGAACAGAACCAGTTCCTCTTGAATGATCTCCGCTCAAGACTGGACTCTATCGGCATCCCCGTACTCACCGGCCTGCCGCAGGCGGTGTTCTACCGGAATCCCGCCGATGCGCCCCCTTCTGCAAAAACGATCCAGCGAACAGGAGAGCGATACGACGCGTTCAACGCGGCAGCGCTTATTGACCCGGGATCCTCGACGATCCCCTGGTACGGGAAGATGAAAATGGTCCCCTTCGCCGAGCGGGTTCCGTATGCGGATATGTTTCATGCCTTCGATTTTCTCCGCTGGAATGTGGGGATCGGCGGGTGGCAGATCGGGAGGGATACGACGATCTTCACGGAGCGGAAGACCGGGGCGAGATTTGCGACAGTGATCTGTTACGAGTCTGTCTACCCTGATCTGGTTGCTGCGTTCGTGCGAAAGGGTGCGGAGTTCATCTCGATCGTCACCATCGACAGCTGGTGGGGGAAGATGTCGGGCGCATACCAACACCATCAGTTTGCACTCCTCAGGGCAGTGGAGAACCGGCGGTGGATTGTCCGCTGTGCCGTGGGGGGCATTTCCTGTTACATCGATCCATACGGACGCACATATGACGACACGGAACTTTTCACGCAGGCAACGCTTGTAAGGACCATTCATAGACGGACCGATCTGTCGTTCTATAGCGAGCACGGCGACTGGCTCGGTCTGACCTGTGCGTGGCTCTCCTGCGCGTTCCTTGCGGCGGCGCTTGGGCAAGCATTCCTGAACAAAAAACGGGAACAGGCATGGCAGACCAATTCATAGATCTGAGAAGCGACACGGTGACGAAACCGTCACAGGAAATGCGGCAGGCGATGGCTTCGGCCGACGTGGGCGACGATGTCTTCGGTGAAGACCCCACGGTCAACCGCCTTCAGGAAAAGGTGGCGGAGCTTCTCGGGAAGGAGGCCGCTCTGTATGTCCCTAGCGGGACCATGGGGAACGAGGTCTGCATCAAGGTCCATACGCAACCGGGGGACGAGGTGATAGCGGAATCCGGGTCGCACGTGTTCAACTACGAGACGGGCGGGGCTGCCTTTCTCTCCTCCGTGCAGGTCCACACCGTCGAAGGCCTGCATGGCCGGCTGAGTGTTGAACAGATTCGCCGAGCCGTCCGGCCGCCCATCTACTATATGCCGCGATCGAGCCTGATCTGCGTGGAGAACACGCATAACAGGGCGGGAGGGACAGTCTATCCGCTTTCGATCTTGAAGGAGATCAGCGAATACGCGCACGCAATGAAGATCGGGGTTCACCTCGACGGAGCCCGCCTCTGGAACGCATCGGTGGCCTCCGGTGTGCCCCCAGCCGAGTATGCTGCATGCGCCGATTCGGTCTCTGTCTGCCTTTCCAAAGGACTTGGGGCCCCGGTGGGTTCGGTGATCGCCGGAACGGGGGGGTTCATTGAGGAGGCGCGGCACTACCGGAAGATCTTCGGCGGCGGAATGCGCCAGGCGGGCATTCTCGCGGCCGCGGGGATCTACGCCCTGGACCACAATTTCGGCCGTTTGCAGGAAGACCACGAGAAGGCGGCCTACCTCGCAGGTCAGCTGGCCACCATCCCCGGTCTGGACATCAATATGGAAACGGTCCAGACGAATATCATCATTTTCGGCGTCGAAAAAACAGGGAAATCGATGGCGGAATTTCTCACGAAGCTCCAGCAACGAGGAGTGCTGCTGACCCCCGGTGGCTACAATGTTCTCCGGGCTGTGACGCACCTGGACGTTTCACTGGACCAGGTGAAGCGGGCTGCCGGTATCATGAGGGAAATCCTGCGCTAATCGTTGAAAGACGACACTCCTCGGGCACGGGAGATGCGGATTCTCCTAATTCCACTTGCTTTTTATCATCCGGCTCTTTATATTATGAACGTTGTACGCAATAGCCCGGAATGGGCTATTTTTATTTCACTGGAACAGACCGATGGACCAGCAGATACTCCGTGTCATGGAGGAGTGTGCCAGACGCAAAGGTGCGCACCTGATTGACTTTGTTCAGCGGGGCGACAGAGGCCGGCAGGTTTTTGAAGTCTACATCGACACGGAACAGGGGACGACGAGCGAACTCTGTGCGGAGATCAGCCGGGAAATCACAGCCGATCTGGATGCCGCGAAACTTGTGGCGCGGGACTACCGTCTGGAAGTTTCATCTCCCGGTATCGAGCGACCGCTCAAATTTCCCTGGCAATACCGGAAGCATCTTGGACGTTCTCTCCAGTTGAAAGTGAGGGGCGCCGGGGGGTTCGAACAGCTCAACGGCACCTTCGTGGGAATGGATGACCAGGCGGTCCGGCTTGAAATCGTTCCTGCCGGAAAACCGGTGGTCATTCCGTTTGATACGATTGTGGAAGCAAGGATTCCGGCTCCCTGGTAGGATGTCGGCTGGTGTGCGAATTATCTTTTGGAGGTTGGAATGAATTCTGAGATTGTCGAATCATTTGCCCAGATGGTTCGGGAGAAGGGGATCGACCGGGACATCCTTGCCGGGGTCGTCGAAGATGTCTTCTCGATGATGGTCCGAAAAAAGTACGGGCAGGACGCGAAGTTTGACGTCATCGTCAATATGGACAAAGGTGACATCGAGATCTTTTTGGAGCGGGAGGTGGTGGAAACGGTGGAAAACCCGACGTTGCAGATCGACGTCGAGACCGCCCGTGAACTTTCCGGAGAGGAACTCGCCGTCGGGGAGGATTTCGTAGAGGTTATCCCGCTGGAGACATTCGGCCGGAGGCTGGTGGTCAGCGCCAAGCAGAACCTCAATCAGCGAATCAAGGAAATTGAGCGTGAACTGATCTATAACGAATACAGCAATGCGGTCGGCGAGATCGTCGTCGGTGAGATCTATCAGATTCGCCGCAACGAGATCCTGATCAACCACAACAGGAATGAACTCCTGCTCCCGAAGAGCGAGCAGATTTTCAAAGAACGGTACAAGAAGGGCGACACGATCCGCGCCGTCGTGAAGGAGGTCAGGAAGAATGCGGGAAATCCTGCCGTCATTGTGTCGCGCGCCGATTCGAAGTTCCTGGAGAAGCTGTTCGAACTCGAAATCCCGGAGATTTACGACGGGATTATTGAGATTAAGCGCATCGCCCGGGAGCCGGGTGAGCGCGCGAAGGTTGCCGTGGAATCGCACGACGACCGGATCGATGCAGTCGGGGCGTGCGTGGGGATGAAGGGCGTCCGGATCCATACCATCGTCAGGGAACTGAACAACGAGAATATTGACGTCATCAACTACAGCGAGACGCCGGAGATTTTTATTCAGCGTTCGCTCGCACCCTCGAAGCTCAAGAGCATCGAGGTGGACAAGGAAGCCGGGACGGCAAACGTCGTGGTCGCTGCGGACCAGGTGTCCCTCGCCATCGGCCGGAACGGACAGAACATTCGCCTTGCCTCCAAGCTTACGGGCTTCGAGATCAATCTGATCAAGGAAGGCGGCGACGATGAATATGACATCGAGCTGGTGGACTTCAAAGCCGAACTCGGCGAGGAGCTCTATCTGAAGCTGATCGATGCCGGCTTCGAGACTGCCAAAGACGTCCTGAACGGGAAACTGGATGCCCTTCTCGCCGTCGAAGGACTGGACGAGGAGAAGATCCGCTCCCTCAGGGAAATGATGGCGAAGGATCTGGCGGAAGCAGAGGTCGAAGACGAAGAAGAGGAAGAAGAGGAGGACGAAGAGGAAGAGGCGGTGCCGGAGAAAGCCGAAGCTCAGGCGCCGAGCG
>DAIUKN010000077.1:0-8915 GCA_036848195.1 Bacteroidota bacterium | reverse complement strand
GAGGATAGCAACGAGAGCAACTGCTTCATCGCGGGCTGAAAAGCTCCGACTGAAGAAGGCCCACAGCAGGAAGAAAGAGGTCCGCGGGATGCGGCCAGGGTTGGAGGACTGACCGTGAAGAGAGCCCTCTCTTGCTTCTGCTTGCTGCTCGGTTTCACAGGGCTGGTCGCGGCCCAGACCGGAACCATCACCGGGACTGTCATTGACCAGGTGACCCGGGAACCGCTCCCTTTTGTCAACGTTCAGGTGGTCTCGACAGCTCTCGGGGCGGCTGCGGATGAGAACGGTCGTTTCGTCATTCGGGATGTGCCGTTCGGTACTTACGAAGTGAAAGTCTCACTCGTGGGGTATCAGCCGACAACGGTCACTGATGTTGTTGTCAGTGCTGCCAGGCCGAGAGATATTATTGTGCGGCTCGATCAGGTTCCGATCGGGATCGGTACGGTAGAGGTGACTGCCAACTATTTTCAGAAAACCCCGGATGCGGTGATCAGCGCGCAGAGGCTGTCGTATGAGGAGATACGTCGTTCCCCGGGAGGATTCGAAGATGTCGTACGCGCCATTTCAGTTCTCCCCGGAGTTGCCCAGGCTCAACCCGGCCGCAACGATCTGGTTGTGCGTGGCGGGGCGCCCTCCGAGAACATGTATGTCGTCGATAATATCGAGATTCCGAACATCAACCACTTCGGAACGCAGGGTTCCGGGGGCGGCCCTCTCAGCTACATCAATCTTGATTTCGTGCGCGAGACCTCTTTTTCGACTGGCGGCTTCGGTGTGCGCTATGGTAACCGGCTCTCTTCCGTGCTGAACATTGAATTGAGAGACGGGCGGACGGATCAGATGGGCGGAAAGGCCACCATCTCCGCAACACAGTTCGGCCTGAATCTTGAAGGACCGATCGATGAGACGGGCTCGTTTCTTTTCTCGGTCCGGCGGAGTTATCTCGACTTCATCTTCAAGGCGGCAAAATTCAGTTTCATACCCGAGTACTGGGACTTTCTGGGAAAAGCAAGCTATACGCTTGATCAGAAGAACAGCCTGAGTTTCCTCGGAGTCGGCGCAATTGACGATGTCAGTTACAACAATAGCACGGCCGATGATCGGTATAAGAACTCACAAGTGCTCGGGACCGCTCAGAACCAATATGTCAACGGGTTCTCCTGGCAGCACCTCTTCGGCAGGGGGATCACCACGGTGACCCTTGGACGCACCTACGTGAACTACAACGGAGCCCAGAGGGATTCCCTCCTCAACCCGGTTTTTTCGAACACGTCGAAGGAAGGGGAGACGAGTCTCCGGGGGGACGGCGTGTTCAAGCTGGACAGTGAAGGGATGACGGAACTCTCTTTTGGAGCAATGATCGGGCTGGTCAAGTTCAATACCACGGTCGCTCTTCCGGGTTATGTCACATCGTTCGGTGATACGCTGGATGTCCGGGTGAACGACCTGGAAATGCGAGGGTCCAGGGGGGGCGTCTACGCGCAGATCTCCCGTCATCTCCCCGCCGGCTTTCAGTTGACGGTGGGTGGGCGAATGGATTACTTCAGCATGGTTAAGAAGAAATTTTCCTTCGCTCCGCGTGCTTCGCTCATCGTTGAAGTCTCTCCTCTTACAACACTCAGTGCAAGTGCCGGCGTGTACCACCAATCCCCCTCATACATCTGGCTTGCCACCAACAGCGGTAATCAGGACTTGACGCCCGCCCGGGCGGTTCAATTCATCCTGGGTGCAGAGCACATGGTGCGGGCCGATCTCAAGATCCGCCTGGAAGGATTCACCAAGCGCTACTCCCATTATGCTGCGAGCCTTAACCGCCGGTACCTGGTTCTTTCCAATACCGGCGCCGGTTTCGGGGGCTCGGACGAAGGATTCTCTTCGTACGGGTTCGACAGGCTCGCGAGTGATGGAGAGGGCCGTTCGTATGGCCTTGAATTCCTTGCACAGAAGAAACTCTCCGAGATTCCGCTGTACGGGCTGGTGAGCATCACCTGGGCGGACACTCGATTTACTGCCCTGGACGGTGTTGAGCGGCCCGGATCGTTTGATCAGCGATTCATTTTCAACATCAGCGGCGGCTACCGATTCGACGAGCGATGGGAAGGGAGCATGAAATACAGATTCGCGACCGGCATGCCGTATACTCCTTTCAATTCCGGCGGAACCCAGAATATCACGGCGTACAACTCCGAGAGAATGGCCGATGGAGGTATCCTGGATTTTCGCGTGGACCGGCGATGGAATTTCGCCGGCTGGAACCTGATAGCGTACGTCGATATCCAGAATGTCCTGAACAACAGGAATTCGGGGTCGGTCCGGTGGAGTTCGCGTGACCAGAAGGTTGAAACAGAGGATGCAATAGGAATTCTTCCATCCATAGGGGTGAGCGCAGAATTCTGATGCTCGCCTTCGCAGTGTCGACACACCTCTGTCGGGGGGGGAGGACCGAAGCAGACCGTCACTGCAGGTCTGCCCGGATTGTGAATTGTGCCGGCATGTTCCGCAACTCCGCCATTCATGCCAGTTTTCCAGGCGAATCACGGTGTCTTGCTCCCGTGCCTAATTCCCCGTATATTTGCACGGCTTATCGGCTACTGCGTTCTCAATCACGTCACGATTCTCCTTACAGGAGTTAGGGTCTTCATGAAACTCAACAAGCTGTTGCACGTCCTGTTGCCGACCGACGACAAGTTTTTCACCTTCTTTGAGAAGGACGCCGAAAATCTCCTTGGCGCCGCGAAGATTTTCAAGGAACTGATGTCCAACGCTATCTCGCGCGAGGAGCGAGGCCAGAAGATCAGGAAGATCGAAGAGCTGGAACACAAGGGAGACGAGGTCACCCACCAGATCTATTCCGAGCTTGGTTCCAATTTTATCACACCGTTCGACCGGGAAGACATCCACTCCCTTGCTTCGAAGCTCGACGACATTCTGGATTTCCTCCAGGGCGCCGCGACGAGGATCGTGCTGTACCGTGTGGAATCGATCTCTCCGGAAATGGAGCAGCTTGCGGAAATGGTCTACCAGCAGGTGGTCGAGTTGCACAAGGCCATCCCCCAGCTCCGGAGTTTCAAATCCGTGGAGGCCATCAGCGTGAGCCTGGTACGGATCAACAGCCTGGAAAATGAAGCAGATGATCTGTTTGAGCGGGCCATTGCGAACCTCTTCGATACCTGCAAGGATCCGATCCAGTTGATCAAAACAAAGGAACTGCTGGTCAGCCTTGAAACGGCGACCGATCAGTGTGAGGATGCAGCTAATGTGATTGAATCGATCATTGTCAAACACGCGTAGCCATGACCGCCATCACCCTGGTCATCTTCATCATTCTGCTTGCCCTCGTGTTCGATTTTCTCAACGGGTTTCACGACGCCGCCAATTCGATTGCCACAATTGTATCCACCCGGGTTCTGACGCCGCGCCAGGCCGTGGTATGGGCGGCATTTTTCAACCTGATCGCGGCGATTCTGTTCGATGTTCATATTGCAAAGACGATTGGAAAAGGACTGATCGATATCGCCGTGGTCAATGAGTACGTGATCATGGCGGCATTGGTGGGGGCGATTGCCTGGAATCTCATCACGTGGTATTTCGGAATTCCGTCGAGTTCGTCCCACGCCTTGATCGGCGGGTATGGAGGGGCTGCGATTGCAAAGGCAGGCGTGGGATCCATCATCATGGCGGGCTGGACGAAAACTATGTTGTTTATCGTTCTGGCTCCTCTGATGGGGATGGTGATGGGATATTTCCTGCAGGTCATCGTCCTCTGGGCGGTCCGGAAGACTTCCTACTCGAAAGTCAACGTGGTTTTTCGCAAGCTGCAGCTCCTCTCGGCCGCGGTCTACAGTCTCGGTCATGGGACAAATGATGCGCAGAAGACCATGGGGATCATCACCGGATTGTTGGTGACGGCGGGTCTGCTCGCAAGCTTCGAGGTTCCGTTCTGGGTCGTCATCTCATCGCATATTGCCATCGCGCTGGGAACCCTGTTCGGGGGTTGGCGAATCGTGAAGACGATGGGATCGAAGATCACGAAATTGAAACCTTCCGATGGGTTCTGTGCGGAGACGGCGGGTGGAATCACGTTGCTGGTTACGGCTTTCGGTGGGATTGCCGTCAGCACCACCCACACGATTGCGGGGGCGATCATGGGTGTCGGCGCCACGAAGCGGCTCTCAGCAGTCAGATGGGGAATTGCGGGAACGATGATCTGGGCGTGGATTCTTACCATTCCTGCTTCCGGCCTCGTGGCGGGTTTTTCGTATCTTGTCATTGAAGCGATACGCTCTGTTTCGCGCTGATTTTGCGCACCTGTCCCTCAGGAAGGAGAGAGAGAATATTTTTCTTGCTATTCCTCGGAAAATATCGTATCGTATTGCGTCAAGAAACAGTACAAAGTTGCTGCGCTTTTAACCCCGAGATATGTGTGGTTCTGCATTCGAGGGGCGGGTTCGCACGGTTGTTTGACAGAGATCGTTAGCGTAACACGTTGAATCGCAACTCTGGGTCTGCTGTCTGACCGCGGGGTGCGATTTTTTCATTTAAAGGCACACGATTTGCGCTGGAACAATTTTGTCCGCTGACGACGGACGTCAAACAACACAGAGGAACACGTTCCATGGAAAAAGGAACAGTGAAATGGTTTAACGGAGCCAAAGGTTACGGCTTCATTCAGCGCCAGGGCGGCGAGGACGTTTTCGTCCACTATCGCGCCATTGTCGGCGAAGGGTACAAGACCCTGAATGAAGGCGACCAGGTTCAGTTCGAGGTCGAGAAGGGCCCCAAAGGCCTTCAGGCAGCGAACGTTAGCCTCGTCTAAACAGGTCGGCTGACCATTCAAGCCCCGGGGTGTCCAGAGAGTGCTCGATCGTTGTTGCGCACCGCGTGACAATGGGTCAAAGCACTTCGCGGACACTCCGGGGACTTTTTTTTCTTTCACAAGGAATAACATGAAATCAGAATCCTTGCAGTTAAGCAAGGAAATGGTGGCGCTTCTGGAAAGCCACGGCATTACCACGGCGACACCAATCCAGCAGGAAATCATTCCTGCAATTTTTGAAGGGCGCGATGTCCTGGCCCAGTCGGAAACAGGCTCAGGGAAGACGCTCAGCTTTGCCATTCCCGTCATTGAGCGAACGAATCGCCGCGATGGGCTGACCACACTCGTGGTTGTCCCGACGCGCGAACTCGCGGTCCAGATTACCGGCGAATTCATCAAATTCTCGCGCGGTAGGCACCTCGGGATCACCCCCGTGTACGGGGGCGTGTCCATTAGTGAACAGCAGCGGAAGATTGAACGGACCAATGTCATCATCGCCACACCCGGCCGACTCGTCGACCTCATCGACCGCGGCAGTGTGAACCTCTCAACTATCCGCACCCTCATCCTCGATGAGGCCGACCGGATGCTCGATATGGGGTTCATGAAGGACATGGAGAAGATCATCCGCCGGGTCCCGAAGGAACGTCAGACACTTCTTCTCAGTGCGACCGTTTCGAGCGATATTGTTCAACTCAGCCACAAGTATCTCCGCAATGCAAAACATGTACAATTTGCATCCACGGTCAAACCCGAATTCCTGCATCAGACCTACTATCAGACGACACCGGATGAGAAATTCTCCCTCCTGGTGCATCTCCTGAAGAACGAACGGAAACTGGTCCTGGTCTTCTGCAACCGGAAACACATCACATCGAAGGTTGCACGGCAGCTGACGAGAGCGGGCGTGGCGGCGAAGTGCTTGAACGGCGACATGTCGCAGTCACAGCGCGAACGGACGACGTCGGACTTCCGTCTGAAGAAGTTCGGCGTGCTCGTAGCCACCGACGTGGCAGCACGAGGACTCCACATCGACGGAATCTCCCATGTCTACAACTACGAGATCCCGAAAGATGTTGAGTCGTACACGCACCGTGTCGGCAGGACCGCCCGTGCAGGTAATGAAGGTGAAGCGATCTCCCTCGTTGCCAAAGGCGAGGACCAGGGGTTCTTCCGCCAGATCCTCTTCCAGTACAGGGGCAGCATCACGTTGAAGACGGCAAGGGATGTCGTTCCCGTGAAGATTCATGCGGAAGCGCCCGGAGCTACCGCTGAGAGGGGGCCCCGCAAAGGGGGACACTATCATCCACCGGCCCGCCGCTTTGGCCGCAAGAGAAACGCATAAGTTTTTTCTTGACTGTGAAATGCAATCTGAATATATTTGCATACTATGATTCGTAATGCCTGGGCACATGCAAAGCACCTCCATCGTCACCATCATGGTGATACCGTTGCCGCATGGCCTGGCAGACTGAAGAATGGATAGCTGAAAAGAGATCGCGTCACAGAAAAAGCCCTTCTTGGAATGCCAGGAAGGGCTTTCGTTTTAAGACTGGTGCGGGACGTCCCTCGCAGAAAGCGCAGGCCGTATGAAAAGTGGCTCGACAATGGGGTTGCCGGCGGGTTTCCGGGACCTTCTCTTCACAGAAGCGCAGACGCGCAGACGCATCGTGGATTCTCTTGCCCGTCTGTTCGAAGAGCGGGGCTACAGGGAGATTGCCCCCTCGGCCGTGGAATATCACGAACTGTACCGCCGGGGGAATCAGAGCGTCGAAGACAGAACGGTGAAGTTTCTCGATCGTGACGACAATTTGCTTGCGCTCCGTGCGGACTTTACCCCAGCGATCGCGCGTATTGCCGCCAGCCGCCTCCTCCAAACCCCTCATCCGATACGCGTCTGGTATGCGGGGAGCGTCTTCCGCAAAGTCGACCCGAAACGGGGGCGCTACTGTGAATTTGGACAGGTCGGGGCGGAACTCCTCGGCCTGGACTCGGTCGAACAGGATGTCGAGATCATCGATCTCGCACTCTCGTCCCTCGATGCACTCGGCGTGCGAGACGCAAAGCTTCACATCAACCATGCGGGCATCTTCCGGTCGCTCGTGAATGACCTCCGGCTGGACCGAAAGTCGCTGCGACAGGTCAAGGCCGCCATCGACCGGAAGGACGCTCGCGGACTGGCGGCCCGGCTCGAGTCGCTAGGCGTCAGCGCCGGCATTCACGACCAGCTGGAAGTCCTGGCCTCTTGCGTCGGAGGCGTGGAAGTCCTTCAGCGGGCGAGTGACGCTGTCAGCAACATTTCTGCCAGGAATGCCATTGCCGGACTACGGAACCTCGCAGAGGGACTCGCACGATGGAGGGATCTGCTCACATTCGATCTTGCCGAGATAGACGAGATGGAGTACTACACCGGCATCATGTTCACACTGTTCCACCCGCGGCTCACCGCAGAGCTGGGCGGAGGAGGGCGCTATGACGCCCTGTTGCGCGAATTCGGCGCCGAGTTGCCGGCGGTGGGTTTCTCGTTCTCGATTGATGCACTCGCGGACCTTGTATGAATAGACAACCCCTTATTGCGCTCCCCAAGGGGAGACTCTTTGACCAGACGCTCGGACTTCTCGCCAGAGCCGGCGTCACCACAGCGAAACGCCTCAACGAATCCCGGAAACTGACGTTCCAGGACGACGGGGGACACTTTGAGTTTGTTGCTCTCAAACCCGTCGACATCCCCGTGTACGTAGAGTCGGGTGCTGTGGATGCCGGGATCGTCGGAACGGATATCCTGAGGGAAGTGGAAAGCGACGTGTACGAGCCACTCGACCTGCAAATCGGAAAATGCCGTCTGGTGGTCGCGGGCCCCAACGGTGCGGATCTCGATTTCGCCCGGCACGTCCGCGTGGCGACAAAGTACCCGCACACCGCGGACCGATTCTTCCGTTCGAAGAACGCCCATGTTCATATCGTTCGCCTCGACGGGTCGGTGGAGATCGCACCTTTGCTGGGATTGGCCGACGCCATCATCGACCTCGTGGAGACGGGCCGGACTCTGCAGGAGAACAACATGCGGATCTTTGAGGAGGTAGCGCCGGTGACGGCGAAACTCATCGTCAATAGAACTGCCATGAAGCTGAAGTCGGGACCGATCAACAGTCTGATAGCACAACTGGACGCGGTGATCTATGCGAATTCTTGATGCAAGGAAAGATCCAAGCGTCGTCGGGGAGCTGACCGTACGGCGCTGGGAATCCAACCGGCCAGTGGAGGAACGCGCTGCGCAGATTCTCGACAGGGTTGCGAAGGAGGGGGATGCGGCGCTTCTTGACTACACCCGGCAGTACGATTGTCCCGGTATCGACCTGATTGGCCTTCGCGTACCGGACAGTGAGCTTGAGGCTGCGCGGAAGGCGGTTCGTGGGAAATTTCTCAAGGCACTTCGTGAAGCGCGTAAGAACATCCTCCGGTTCCACAAGCAGCAACTTCCGAAATCGTGGGCAGTGTTGAAAAACGGTTTGCGCCTGCAACAGAGGTTTCTGCCGCTGGACAGGGTCGGGATCTATGTTCCGGGGGGGAAGGCGGCGTACCCCTCGACGGTCCTCATGAATGCTCTCCCTGCGAAAATCGCCGGCGTCCGAGAGATCGTGATGGTCACGCCCTGCAACACTGACGGGATCGTCAGGCCGGAAGTGCTTGCCGCCGCGCTGGAATCCGGCGTGACCGAGGTTTATCGGGTCGGAGGTGCTCAGGCCATCGCTGCCCTCGCCTTCGGCACCGAGACGATAGCCCCGGTGGACAAAATCACCGGTCCGGGGAACGTGTACGTGGCTGCGGCGAAGAAACTGGTGTTTGGAAGAGTGGGGATCGACATGATCGCGGGCCCCACGGAAGTGGTGATCGTGGCAGACGCGACCGCCAATCCGGCTTTCATAGCCGCGGATCTCATTGCGCAGGCGGAGCACGACGAGGCGGCAACTCCCATTCTCATTACGTATGCACCTGCCCTTGTCCGGGAAGTTGAGCTTCAGATCTCCCGGCAGCTTGAGGAGGCGCCAAGGCGGGACGTCGCCCGCGAAGCCCTTGAAGGTCAAGGGGTTACTGTTCT
>DAIUKN010000076.1:0-8919 GCA_036848195.1 Bacteroidota bacterium | reverse complement strand
GGACCACCACCTGCCCGCGCAGCGGAAGGAATCCGACGATAAGAACGAAGAGCGCCGCAACGCGCTGACGTGCCTTCACGGTCGCACTCCCGGTTGTTGTCGCCTTTTGGGACTGAATGTTACGCTATGGGTCGGATCAAGAACGCGCGCGTAGAAGTTGTAGCCGCCGTAGTTGTTTTCAATTTTCAGCATCAGCTCATTCCATCCCTTCTTCAGAGGGAGCGCGACTTGGTCTTGGTCGGGCTCGGCCACACGGATCGCCAGGAATCGATGGATCTCCCGGGCATTAAGGAACACCTTGATCCCATCATCGCTCCCCAGCAAGAGTGGAACTGTCTGGTCAATCGGTGAAAACACGTAGGTGAGCGCGTAGACGACCACCATCTCATACGGATCGAACTGGTAGAGGTCCATCCGCCCGTTGGGCGGCGTCTTGGTTAACGTCCAGCGCACGGGCTTCTGGCCGACCCCGGAGTAGGAAGCTGTGAGGTCGATCGCCTTCTCCGGCGGATACACCATGTCCAACCCGAGCCGTTTCAGAGCGGGGTCGCGCGGATTCGGAAAGGGGCCGATGAGGTACCACTCCGGAATAAACGTCCGGCGTGGCTGGAGAATGAACGCATCGAGCCCGATGGCATTCCCCGTGGCCTTGCCATCTTTTCCATCGGCCGTGAACCTCAGACGGACCTGCCCCAGCTCAGTCCGGATCCCCTTCAGCACAATTTTGCCGCCGGGAATGATCTCCGGGTTGTACCCTTCAAAGCTTGCCGCTTTCCGGTTCTGGTGGAACACAGCCACGTTACCGTATTCCGGGCCGCGCGTATAGTAGAGAGCTATATCGTACTCCTCTTCCTCCGCCCGGAAGGAGAGCTCGAATGCGTCCCCTTTCTTGCCCGCCAGGATCTTGAGCTGGTGGGATCTGCTCCATTCCGCTCCGAACGCCGACATGTCTTCGAAGAACGCCTGGAGAGTCGTTCCGGCCAAAGTGAGCCCTTCGGCTTCGACGGCGCCATTCGGCACGACAACACGGAGAGGAATGCGGAAACCCGCAGGTGGCATCGGCGGAAAAGGCTTGTGGGGTTCCCTCTGATACCAATAGGCCGTGCTGCTGTAATCGGCAATCTCGGCGTTCTGATCGCCATGTTCGATCGTAAACCGGAGAGAGGATGTGAAAGGGATTGCATCCAGAATGTGAAACCGATACGCGGCAATACGTTGGAGGGAATCGTCTTTGAGGATCAACCCGTGGTATGGAGCGGCAAACTCACCTTTGTTGAAGTACCATCCGCTGTTGAAATAGTCCTCCGTCCCGGTTCCGGCGAGAGACGGAACAGGTTCACCATCGACGTACACCATCTCATCTCCTTCGAGATACTGCATGTCATTGTTGTAGCTCTGCATGCTCATATTCACACCGACAAGGTGTCCGCGCCCCTCCGCCTCGAGGAGGGTATAGGCATGACGACGGTCCGTTCGCGGCTCGCGCCGCCACGTCGCATGAAAGTACGCCAGATCCGGATCGAGGGGTCTGGGGAGCCGCTGATAATCAATATGGTAATAGAATGAGTTGATCTCCTGTCCCGTCTGATTGACCACCTCGACGCGGGCCGATCGGTCAAAGGGCATGGGAAAGTAGCAGTAGTAGCCGCCGCTCGACATCCCAAGATAGGCTGTGACGTAATGCCTGTATTGGAATCCCGTTCCGAAGAAATCACCAAGGGGAACCTCAACTGAAGGAGACTCTTCGCCGTCCCAATACATGCGCACCAGCGTCCGACGGAGGAAGTATTTGTCCGGCGAGGCAACAGTGAACCATATTCCAACAATAATCCCCGGCCCCTTGATGTCGGCGATCGTCGCGGTTTCGCCCGCCCCGATCGCGATGAAGTCGATGTTGCCGCCCGAGGTGTCGTGGCTGGAAATCTGGATCAGCCGGCTTTCCTTCAGAAAGGGAAGCCGAGCCGGGGAAAGGAGATTATCGAGCGGGCTCTGGGCCGCGAGGGTCGAGATCCCGCAAAACATGAAAGCGAGAATGTTAATGATGGGGCGCATCATGGGAATGCCCTGTTTTCGGAATGAGATCACCGGCCTGCATCTTTGACGCAACGGAATCCCACGGTCGCACAGCGGTCAAGCCCCGGACCGGCGAGCAACAGGATTTGCGGGTTGTCGACCGGTTGCGGTCCCCCCTGCACGTACCACCAGCTGGATTGTGGATTGTAGTAGCTCCCCCCCCGTATCATGGCAAAGTAGAACGTCCCATTGTCATAGAGATCATTGGTCAATTGCCAGACATTGCCAACGAGATCCTCAACACCGAAAGGGCTGCACCCAAGGGGGAAGGCATCGACCGGAGTCGTTGTGTCGAGTCCCTTGTTGCACTTGGTCGAATCGAGACCACTGCCCCACGGATATTTCCGTCCGTCGGTTCCCTGGGCGGCGTACTGCCATTCGATTTCGGTCGGCAGGCGCTTTGCCGCCCAGCGGGCATACGCCTGCGCATCCGACCGGTCGACATACACCACAGGATGCCTCTCCAGCCCACGGGGCGGCTTCCCCCGGACCCAGTGCTTGAGATAGTTCGCGGTATCCTTCGGCCTGTACCCTGTCGCGGTGATGAAGGCATGGTACTGTCCGTTCGTCACCGGATACCGGTCCATGAAGAACGCAGGCAGAGTCACGGTGCGCTTCCTGGAGGACCCAGGATACGGGATGACCTCATTTGGACTGAGGAAACTGCGGGTCGTGATGTAGTTGAACGTTCCCCCCGGGACCATGACCATCCCCTCAGGTGCCTTGGCCGACGCCGGTGTTCTTTCGGTCCGGGAAATCGGCCGGGGAGTGGCGAGCGGAAGCGTTACCACGCGCTCGTCGATCAGTTCCGACTTCTCGAAGAGCTGGACAACAAACTTCTCCTCATGTTTGCCCAGAGCGGCCAGCAGGGAGATTCTCTGATTGGCCACGGGAAGCATGGCCGGCCGACGGCCGTACGAAGGTGTCCCTCCCCAAACCAGGATGCTGTCGCCCCTGGCGGCACTGACCGTCAGAGAGTCCTGATCGAGTTCCACGCTGAGAAGGCGCGGGAACTGCGCGATGCAATCGATACTTCCTTCACGGCGGCTCCCCAACCACGCGCGGCTGAAGCCATCCGTAGCGACGGGGAGCAAGGATGCGCCGTTGGTGACGACCGGCTCGATTTCCTCATGGTGCCAAAGGCTTACAAAATGCGCACCGGGCGAGCCTTTCCCTTCAAAAAGCGGTCCGTTGAAGCCGTCCGGCCGGAGATTATAGATTGTGTACAGCGTCTTTTTGGGGGTTGGCCATTGATTCACCCAGATGCTATCGACAGTGGTGGCCAACAATGGCGACCAGTCGCGGCTCAGAAATGCCGAAGAATTCTCACGAAGAATCCTGGTCGTCCGGCCGAGATAGGCCAGCTCCTCGTCGATCCAGTCAGGCCTCCCGGGGCGCATGATGTTCAGTTCTGAACCATAGCCATTGAAGAATGAGACGGCGATCTCGCGGTGAATCCGTCCTTCGGCGAGCTGGATCACGCGGAAGATGGCGAAGTCGGGTTTGATGAACTTGTTGAGATTCAAAGGGGGCGGCATGAAAATGGCGTCATGAACCCTCCCGGCAACAATGCCCGGCATCTCCTTCGGCACCGCCATTCCTTCACTATAGAGGATAACCCCCGGCTTTACACGGTCCGCTGCAGCCTGGAACTCCTTCCGCGATTCGCCCCAGGTGTCGAGCACGACACCGTCGGCATCGATACTCCGCAGCATCTCCTCCATCCCAGCGATATGGTCTTCTTTCCGCGTGCTTTCGTCCCAGGGGTTGTAGGCAATGAAGTAGCGTGTCTGGTGCCGGTGCCCGAATTCTGCCTGACGGCGAAGTTCACGAAGGCCGCCGGGAAGATCCCGATACATATCCCACTGGCTTCGCTGATCCAGCCCCAGTCGCGGCCATGTTGGCCAGATCATGTATGCGTCGAATCCGCCGAGAACCCCGTCCCATTGCGTGAGGAAATGATCGTACCGATACTGTCTGCCCACGGCATCATAGTACTGCTGGTCCCAGGCGAACTGCAGCAGAAGCAGATAGCTGTGGCGTATCCAGGAAAGGTCCTTGCGCTCAAGAAGGGATGTGTCGAACCGATCGAGATCGTAGATCCATCGATCCTGGAACATCATCCGCAGTCCTGTCCGCCAATCACCGGCATGGTCGTCGATGTACATCACATACTGCACCCATCCGCCCGGGGGAATCATCGCGCGGAATCGCCGAAGTTCTGCTTGAGCGGAGTCCAAACGTCGGGCGATCCCCGTGAGTGATCGTCCGCCGTCGAACGGGACATCGCAGAATCCCATCTCCCAGGCATTGTCCGGGAGGACAACACCGATCGGCCCGCTCCCCGGACGAAAGAGACACGATCGGCTCAGCCGAAACTGGTACGACTGTGGACCGTAGGCCTTGATGAAGACGTGATCCCGAGCTTCGCCGAGCGGCACAACGTTGGCGAGTTGGAGTGTGTCGCCCGAGATATTCCGGAAGGTCACATGAGCTTTAACTCCCCGCCCGGGCAGGCCCTCGAGGCGGACCGAGCCGGCCATACGGGACGCGTCACGCCAGCTGATCGAGTCACCCGCCGTCTCTGCTCCGAATGCCAGCGATGTCACGAGCGATTCGTTCACCGTGCAGGTAAATAGCGGGAGTGAAGTCCCTGTCTCCCGTCGCTCACCTCCGCTTCCGATGTACCCCGTCACCGCCAGTCCGCGTGATGTGGAGAGATCGATGGACCGGATCTGTTGCCCGTGGACGCAAGCGGCGCAAAGCCCCAGAAGGACCACTGTACGAAGAAAAGTCGGTCTGCTCGGCATAACACCCTCAGTTCACTCAGTGATATCGCGCATCATCCGGGCAATGATGCCGGCCCAGATATAGGTCTTGTGGTAGCCCGCCCACTGCTCATCGGGGCTATAGAATTCCCAGAAGTCATGGTCCTTCTTCAACTGTGCCACCATCGCATCGGCAACCTTTCGGGTGAGTTCCCTTGCTTCTTTCACGTAGCCGTAGTCAAGCAGGCCGCGGACAATCAGGTAGTCCCATTGCACCCAGAGGGGGCCGTTCCAGTATCCTTTCGGATCGTAGTATGGATCGTCGGCGGCGAGCGAAGGGACTCCGAACTTGCGCCAGAACTTGGAAGTATCACGGAGCCCTGCAACAAGCTGTTCGGCCTGCTCTTTGCTTGCGATCCCCGCCCAGAGGGGAAGGAATCCGATGATTTCCTGGCGTTTGAGGTCGCCTTCCCTCTTGTATGTGAATGTATGGGACTTCCGATCAACGTTATAATAGAAGCTGCTCGCTTTGTCCCACATCGTCGCGTTGATCTTCGCCGATCGCTCCCGGGCATCCCTCTCCCACGCCTCCGCTTCGGTGGCCTCCGAGAGCTCGCGGGCCATACGGCCCAGGGATTTCGCCTCGGAGACGAGCATCGCGTTCAGATCGACCGCCTCGAAATTCGACGGCCATCCCACCTGGTCCCACACCGCCACCAGGCCGTCGCGCACCGATTCCAACACGGCATCCGCCCCCCATTCACAGAGCCCGTCCCCGTCGGCATCGCGGTTCTTCACCAGGTAGCGGTAGAATGCCGCACTGGATCGGTACGCATCCTCCAAAAACTTCCTGTCATGGGTGATCTTGTAGACTTCCCAGTTCTGCCATGCATACCAGGGGGCCGATGTCGTGAGCTGGCCTTCTCGGGGGATCTCTTCGTCCAGGTAGGGTCCGCTCCGGTAGTTAATGTAGCCATCGGCCTTTTGCCGCTCCATATAGATCCTTTGTGAGTTCATCGCTCCGGTCGGATCCATGTATGCGTAGGCAAGCATCGTCAGGCTTTCGTGGAAGACCTGACCACCGTGTCCCCATCCCCACTGAGGCTCGCGCGAAAAGACGTAGTAGTTCTGCTTGCAGCGCGCCTCCGGGGGGAGCATCACCTGACGCATAAGTGAGAAGGCGCTCCAGTAAAGCGCAACCTGTTCCGCGTCCAGTGTCCGGGGAGGGGGAACGATGCTATAGAGTTTTTCGTTTGCATCCAGAGCGCGGGGAAGGTCGAGCGTGGTCAAACCGCGTGCCGTGTCAATCACTCGGGCGAGGTTCTCTCCCCGCGGCGCCACGGAACGGACTGCGATCAAACGTTGCATGGAGCCGGGACGTAGTTCATAAGAGCGCGAAAAGGCGATGATGCGCGCGAAATCTTTCACCGTGCTTACACCCTGCCCGGGGAAGCGCACGTCGGTCAGGAAATCGCTCCCCGCGATAGTATTCACTTCCTCCGAGTGCATGCTCATTCTGAGAGAGGAGTCCACTGCAGTAATGACGTAGCCGTAGACCTTCTCCGGCGGGAGGTTCTTGTCGGTGAAGAAGGTCTGCCTCACCTGTGCGCCGATCAGTTCATAGAGCCCGCTTGCGTTGTAGTCGCGACGGTAAACGTTATAGGAGACGGCTCCGGGGCTTCGTTTCCAGGAGAGGCGGACCTCAACGCCGCTCCCCCAGATATCCATCTTCACCCCTTCAACGGGCGCATGACCCTGTGCGGGGCTGAGCAGCAGGTCTGAGCGGGTCGAGTCCTCGTCAAAGTCGCTGCGCACAACGCCACGTGCCTCACCGGCGAAGCCTGAGGTGGGAGACATCGCACTGATGGTGAAGCGATCCCCTTCTCTAAGTCCGGGAAAATTCCCCAGTTCGATCACGTATGTGCCGCCTCTCCCCAGGTTTTTCTCCGCGCTTCCCCAGCGGGGGGCATTTTCCGTGAGTATCCGTGCGGGGTCATTGTTCAAGACGGCCATGAGGCGCACGATCGGTGCTTCACGAGCGGCGGTGGGCCTCTGGACCCGCCCGTGGATGTAATAGCGCGGCTTTCTCTCGAGGTCCACCAGATGCGGGATCTCGATCTTCCCCCAGCGGTAGCTCTGGAAGCTCATCATACGGTCGGGAGGATCAGACAGGACATACGCGTCCTGCACCTTGCCCGTGTAGGGGACGCCATGTTTCAGTACCCAGTCATCGGGGAACTCATCATGAGTGAATGTGATGGCCCCGACATCTTTGTGAAATTCGATACTATCGTATGTCCGGTACGTGTTTTGCAGGAACGGGAGGACCTCGATGCGGGTCGTTTTCGATCCGAGATTCTTCACGTCGATTGCCTGCAGAGCGTGATGGGAGCTATAGACGAGGAATGTCACGTCTACCTGGATGTCCTCGAACGGAAGAAATGTATAGAGGACCATATCTGCGTACGAGGCCGTGATGACGGGCTGCCGGTACATGTCTTTCAGTGCGTAGACAAATTTCCCGTTTTTCTTGAACGCCAGGCAGAGACTCCCTCCCGTTTCGTTTGTGAAGTCCGCACCGCGTGTGGAGTCATAGAACACGAAATGGTAGCCTTTGTCGAGCGTGAACTCCGAGCGTGCCATCGCCGCCGCGTAGGTCGTATAAAGCGGACTGTCCTTTGTCGCATGCAGGTTCGAAAGGTATGGAGGCGCAACCTGAGCGGGCGATACGCCCGGCAGGAAGAACGTGAGCAAGATAGCACTCTTGAGTTTCACGGCGTGTCCGAATTCGTTCTTGGTGGTGCCGACTGAGTGGGTCTACTTTTCCACAATATGAACAGCAACGACGTTTCCGTTTCGAGTATCGAACGAGAGATTTCCGCCCTTTCCCACGGGTGTTGACGCGAGGATCATCTCAGCACCCCGAGGGGTGCCTTTCAGCGAGACCCCTGTCGAACTCGTGTACTGGATTGCAACATGCAAGACGTCATCCGGGCGGCACGTGAAGACAAGGTCGAAAGTCACGCCACCGTAATGCAGCTTCCGAACTGCGTACGTCCGTCGCGGCACGAGGAAGCTCTGCGGAAGTGAAGGGGCAAGGAAGAATACGGACGGATCACCCGGACACTCCCGAAATCCAACGATGGCTCTCAAGATCAGCGCGGGGAGAGTGGCGCCCCAGCCGTAATTTTCTCCTCCCGGCGCGACATCCTTCACCGGCCAGTATTCACTGGCAACGCCGGGAATCCGGTATGTGTACGGATCCCCGGATGGCGCAGGTATTGTCGACCGTTCATCCGTCCGCCGATACACTCGGTCCGCAGTCGAAGCGATGACCGCCGCCGCAGTAGCACGTTCATCAGCGTTCCAGGCAGCTTCAGCATAGGTGAACAAGAGCGGAGGCCACTCCAGCGCATGCCCTGGATTCTCCTGAAAAGATCGGAACATCGGCCTGACCGCCCGTGTCTGCTCGGGGGTCGCCACCCCGCACGTGACGGGAGCGAGCATCATGACGTCCGCGTGCCCTTCCAGCATGATCGGCTTGCCGTTTCGACCATCGACATCACGGAACGCCCCCTTAAAAAACATTGCGCGCGTGTGCTGGATCCTTTGGTCGGCGAGCTTGCGCCACATCGGCCCGTCCTCGCTTATGCCCGCAACCCGCGCATATCGTTCCATGGTTTGCAGGGCCTCAGCCATGGATGCTTCCACGTCTACGGTCCTGACAAAATCCGCCACGGCACCTTCATTCCTTTCGGCCACAAGAAATCTTCTCGACCCGTCCTGGCCTGATTCCCAGCTGTTGTTGCAGTGCAGCCAGCCTTCACTGTCGGTCCTGTTCCTGAGCCACCAGAAGAGATACTCTCTGAGAGAAGGGTAGAGACGCGCGATCCAGGCCGCGTCGGCCGACCCGTCAAAAAGCGAAGCGATAACGTGAAACGGGAACCCCCACATCGGCGCGGTCCCACATTCCGAGCCGTCGGACGAAATCATGTTCATGCTTCCATCCTCGCGCATACAGGGAATGTTGGGGGCCAGGGCATCGGCAAACGTTCCCTCGATCACTTCACGTGCAAGT
>DAIUKN010000075.1:0-8954 GCA_036848195.1 Bacteroidota bacterium | reverse complement strand
GTCGCGTTCGATCAGGTCGATGCCGATCACCTGGCCGGCCGGGATGCCGAGCCTCCGGAAAACCGGTTCGACACTCCATGTATTGCTCCCTGAAACAGCCCAAATGACGAATCCCCTCTGCATCAGCAGTGTCACTAGTTCGGTAGTCTCTTTGATGTAGCGAGCTCCCTTCGGCCGGGGGCGGGTTCCGAGCGTCCGCTCGGAGACCGGAGCCGCGGTCTCTTCCAGAAACGTCGCTTCGGCGATCCGACGCACATCATCAAGTGTATGTCCTGCAAAGAGGCGGACAATGTCGGCACATGCCTTTTCGATCCGTCCATCTGCCAGCTGGTCGAAGTACCACGAAAGAATTGTGTCGGCAAACGGCACGAACTCCGGCTGAGAGGACCGTCGTGCGGCATCAACGGCGGCCAGAATCCTGTACCATCGGTCCAGCTCAGAGCGTCGCGGGTGATCGGGCCAGACGTCGGCCGGGGAGACCTTGAAATGAAAGTGCTCCAGCTGATAGTAGAGCATCGCCTCGCCGATATCCCCCTTGATGACTGTCCCGTCACAATCGAAGACAGCGACCCTGGGCACGTGCGGAGCGTGGTTGGTGTGGGCTTTTAAGAACTGCTGGATTTGAGGAAGATCTGCAATTGACATTCAGGACCTGCTCCCGGTATTGAACCATCAAGATACAAACGAAGGCCTGGAAGCGCAAGGCGGTTTCGTTTGCAACTCGCGAGTGAAAAGCGTATATTTATCCGCCCGTTGAAGGGCCAGTTATCAAGTCCGTCCCGGTCTTCGCGGACGGATTTTTGCGTTATGGGGCTCAATGAAGAACACTCGCAACTTCTGTATTATCGCTCACATCGATCACGGCAAGTCCACCATTGCCGACCGTTTTCTTGAACGAACGGGCACGATTACCCCCCGGGAGATGAAGTTCAATCAGGTGCTCGACGACATGGAGCTTGAGCAGGAGCGAGGCATCACGATCAAGCTTCACGCCATCCAGATGCACTACCGTGCGCGGGACGGACAGGAATACACGCTGAACCTCATTGACACCCCCGGACACGTCGATTTCTCCTACGAAGTCTCCCGGTCACTGGCCGCCTGCGAGGGGGCCATCCTGGTGGTCGACGCATCCCAGGGCGTGGAGGCGCAGACGATCAGCAACCTTTACCTTGCCATCGACGCGGGACTGGAGATCATTCCGGTGATCAACAAGATCGATCTGCCCAGCGCGATGATCGACACGGTCAGGCTTCAGATCCGCGACCTGATCGGATGCAAGGATGAAGACATCATCCCTGCCAGCGCGAAGGCGAACATCGGGGTGGATGAGATCCTGGAAGCGGTCGTGGCACGGATCCCGCCTCCGGTGGGTGACCCTTCCAAGCCGCTCCGGGCGCTGATTTTCGACTCCGTGTTCGATGCATACCGGGGCTCGGTGGTATACATCAGGGTGTTCGACGGAACGTTGCGCGAGCGCGAGAAAGTGAAATTCTTTCACAATGGGAAATCTTTCGAGGCGGAAGAAGTCGGCATCCTTGGCATGAAGAAAGTCCGAACCGGTGAGCTCACCGCGGGGAATGTCGGGTACTTGATTGCCGGAATCCGCGATGTCCACGACACAAAGGTCGGCGACACCATTACAACGGTTGCGAACCCGGCTGCTGAACCGCTTGCTGGATACAAAGATGTCAAGCCGATGGTCTTCAGTGGCGTCTATCCCACGAACGCGGAGGACTTTGAAGACCTCCGTAGTTCAATCGAGAAACTGCAGCTCAACGATTCGTCGCTGGTCTACGAACCGGAGACATCGACCGCTCTGGGGTTCGGGTTCCGGTGCGGTTTCCTCGGGCTGCTGCACATGGAGATTGTCCAGGAGCGGCTTGAGCGGGAGTATAACCAGAGCATCATCAACACGGTCCCGAACGTCGAATACCGGGTTACCAAGACGAACAGCCAGGTTGTGCTTGTGGATAACCCGTCCTTCATGCCCTCGCTCGGTGAAATCGATACAGTGGAGGAGCCGTTCATCAAGGCCCAGATCATCGTGCCGACCGAGTATCTCGGGAACATCATGAAGCTCTGTATGGACCGGCGCGGGGTGTACAAGAACACGACCTATCTCGATCCGACCCGTGCCGATATCCACTATGAAATGCCGCTGTCGGAGATCATCTTCGACTTCTACGACAAGTTGAAGTCCACGACCCGCGGGTATGCATCGTTCGACTATGAATTCCTGGAATTCCGCGAATCCGACCTGGTGAAACTCGACATTCTGCTGAATGGCGAGTCGGTCGACGCCTTCTCGACGATCGTCCACCGCGACAAGGCCCATGAGTGGGGGAAGAAGCTTTGCGTCAAGCTCCGGAAGCTGATCCCCCGGCAGATGTTTGAAGTGGCGATCCAGGCTGCGATCGGAAGCAAGGTGGTTTCCAGGGAAACCATCACGGCGATGCGAAAAAACGTCCTTGCCAAGTGTTACGGCGGCGATATTACCCGAAAGCGAAAGCTGCTGGAGAAACAGAAAGAGGGGAAGAGACGTATGAAGCAGGTGGGGAGGGTGGAGATACCGCAGGAGGCATTCCTTGCGGTCCTTTCAATGGAAGACGAATAGGAGCATCATGGCACACGAAGAGCAGCAGACCAGACGGGGCAAGGGAGAGTCGGAGGAGAAGAAACAACCGGTGAAAGATTTTTTCAAGGATCTTGCTTTTGTCCTTGTGGCATTTTTCTTCCTGAACAGTTTTGTGCTGGCTTCGTTTGAAGTCCCGACCGGGTCGATGGAAAACGAAATCATGGCCGGTGACTTCCTGTTTGTGAACAAGTTCATCTTCGGCGGAACGACGCCGCGGACGATCCCGTTCACAAACATCCGGATTCCGTGGTTCCGGGTGCCGGCGTTCCGGCACGTGGAGCGGGGCGACGTGATTGTGTTCGAGTTCCCCGGGCAGCGCGACGAGGAACAATCGCCGGAATTCATGTTCTATTTGAAACGGTGTGTCGCCATGAGTGGCGATACCGTCCAGGTTGTCAACCGGGTTCTCTATGTCAACGGCCGGCCCGCGCCGAGGCCGCGGAACATGAAATTCAACAACTTTCACCTTATGCCGCCGGGAGTCCCGCAGCCCAATATCTTCCCGCGGGGGGCCGCGTACAATGAGGACAACTGGGGACCGGAGATCGTCCCGCGGAAGGGCGACGTGATTCCGCTGTCGGCCGAGGCGCTGGATCGGTGGCAGACCTTCATCGGTCGTGAGGGCCATCACGCGAAAACTGGCGCCAACGGCGGGGTGCTCGTCGATGGCAACCCCGCCACCACGTATGTTGTCCAGCACAGCTACTACTTCGTGATGGGCGACAACAGGGACAACAGCCTTGATGGAAGATTCTGGGGGTATATTCCCGAAGAGAACATCGTGGGTACGCCCATGATCGTCTATTGGTCCTGGGATCCAGACACACCGATCTACAGTCTTTTCGCCAAGCTGGGCTCCATCCGTCCCGGACGGCTCGGAACTCTTATCAAGTGAGCTGAGGCAAGAGCGGATCGGGTATGAACAGCGACGAGGAAACGAAGAGCGGCTGGCGCAACGCGGTTCAGGGTGGCGATGGATTGCTGCAGGCGGTTCGTTTCAGGGATGCCCTGTGGATCGTTCTCGCCACCGTCTCGGCAGCCCTCTTTCTGCGAACATTCGTTCTTGAAGCGTACCGCATTCCCAGCCGCTCGATGGAGAAGACCCTCCTGGCGGGGGATTTCCTGCTCGTGAACAAATTCGTCTACGGCGCCACGACTCCCCGCTTTGTCCCCTTCACCGGGATACCTCTCCCGCATTTCACGTTGCCCGCCATTGCGCCTCCCCGGCGGGGCGATGTCATGGTTTTCCGGTTTCCGGGTGTCCACGAGCCCGGAGGCGATCACCCTCCGGCGAACTACGTCAAGCGTGTCGTCGCGATACCCGGAGACACGGTGGCGACTGAAAGTGGAAACGTCTTCGTCAATGGATTGCCTGTCCCTGTTCCCCAGCTGGCCCTGGACAGCACGCCGGAGTTTCCGCCGCCGCGCCCCGTCGGCGGATGGATCCCAACCGTCGGAACGCTGCACCCCACACGGAGCCGCCCGGCGGTGGTTCCCGGGATGGATCACGTGCTGAGACTGTCGACGGACTCGACCGGTTACTGGAGGTTACTGGTCGCGCAAGAAGGTCACGATGTACGGTTGCTGGACGACGGACGTGTCACGATAGACGGCACGGTGGCCGAGACGTATCGCTTTCAGCGGAACTACTATTTCGTTCTCGGGGACAACAGGAGCGACAGCTACGACAGCCGGTACTGGGGATTTGTGCCTGACGAAAACGTCATCGGCAAGGCGATGATGATTTACTGGTCGTGGGATGAGACCGTTCCGGAGATGTCACTTTCTGAACGTCTGGGCTCGGTCCGTTGGCCGCGAATAGGGACGATTGTGCGCTGATCCGTCATCCGTACGATGCCCTCCCTCTACCTCCATATCCCTTTTTGCGAGAAGAAGTGTCTCTACTGTGATTTCTATTCAGTGGAGAATCTGTCGGGTATGGATGACTTCCTCAAGGCGCTGGCAGGAGAAATCGAGCGCTATTCTCCTTACGGGGAAGGGCGGAGGTTTGACACCGTGTTTTTTGGCGGAGGGACCCCGTCCCTGCTCCGGCCCGAGCAGCTGCGCGTCCTTCTCTCCCGCCTGCGGAGTCATTTCGAGATCCTGCCCGATGCGGAAGTGACGCTTGAAACGAATCCGGGGACTGTCGATGCCGGCATGCTGCGTGCCTACCGGGACCTGGGGGTGAATCGCCTGAGCATCGGCATTCAGTCTTTCGATCCGGATGAGTTGAAGTTTCTGAGCCGAATTCACGACAGCGCAGATGCCATTCGATGCTACACCGATGCTCGCACCGCTGGCTTCGAAAACGTCAGTCTGGATCTGATCTACTCATTGCCGGGCCAGACGCTGGACCGCTGGGAAGCGAACCTCCGGCGTGCAGTCGATCTCGGGCCGGATCATCTATCGGCCTACAGCTTGATCGTGGAGGACCATACTCCGCTCGCGCGGATGGTGGAGGCGAAGCTGGTTTCTCCGAATCCATCGGAAGCCGAAGCCGCGATGTACGAATTCACGATGGACTTCCTTGCGGCGCGCGGGTACGAGCATTATGAGGTGTCCAACTATGCCCGTCCTGGCCGGCGGTCGCGCCACAACTTCGCGTACTGGTCCCACGAGGACTACCTCGGATTCGGCCCGTCAGCGCATTCATTCTGGAAGTCCGCGGATGCGCCTTCGGGTCGCCGGTGGTGGAACATCGCGAACGTGAGAACATATTGTGAACGCCTCGTTGCGGGCAAACTCCCGGTTGCCAGCGAAGAAATCGTCGGAGGAAAGGCACTGATCAACGAGCGGATCTTTCTCGGCTTGCGAAGCGACGGCTTGAACATCCGCCAGGCGGAGCGGGACTTCCGTTTTGAATTCCAGGCGCGGCAGCGCGAACTGATTCGGGCCCTTGTCAATGAAAACCTCGCCGTTCTCCAGGATGGCTTGCTGAGGCTGACGCCCAGGGGCTACCTGCTGTGCGATGAGATCTCGGAGCGGCTTTTTGTTTGATACTCACCCGCTTTTCTTCTATATTATAAAATTATGGGATTTTTCCCCCCGTCATTCCCCGGAATCATGAGGTCTGCATGACGCATCAGAAGCTGAATCGGATCGTTGCCTTCGGCGTTCTCTTTGTCACTCTGGCAGTCTATTCCGCCACTCTCTCCCCGACAGTTGTCTTCTGGGACGTGGGTGAGTTCATTGCGGCAGCGAAGTTGATGCAGGTGCCGCACCCTCCTGGTTCGCCGCTGTTTCTTCTCGTGGCACGCATCGCCATGATGGTCCCCTTTGTGGCGGATCAGGCCGTCCGGGCACATGCGCTTTCGGCAGTGTTCAGCGCCCTTGGCATCTTCTTCCTCTATCTCGTGATCATCAAAGTGATCGTGGATTTCCGCGGTGTTCCGGAGACCCTTCTGGAGAAGATCGGATTGTACGGGGCGGGCGCGATCGGCGCGTTTTCACTTGCATTCAGCACGACCTACTGGGACAATTCGATCGAGGCGGAAGTATACGGCGCCAGCATGTTCTTTCTGGCTGCAATCCTCTGGCTGGCGATGCGGTGGCGTGAACGCGCACATACGGAGGGGAACGAGAAGTACATCATCTTCATCGCGTACCTGATCGGGCTCTCTCTCGGAGTCCACCTGCTTTCTCTCCTGGCGATCTTTCCCGTGATGCTGTTTATCTACTTCAAGCGGTACGAATTCAATCTGAATAGCTTCGTGAAGTTCGGGATGGTCACGGTCGGGGTGTTCTTCGTCGTGTATCCGGGCATCGTCAAATGGCTGCCGGGAATGATGGACGGCGAATGGGCGGGGAAGAAGAGCGAGATCATCGCGTATATTCCCTGGATTGTCATAGCCGCGGCCTGCTACGGCGTGTATGCGTCGTACCAGAAGAAGCAGAAGCTGCTGCACATCGGGCTCCTTTCGATGGTGCTGATCTTCGCCGGATATACGACGTACACGTCGGTGCTGATCCGCTCGAACGCCAATCCGCCGATGAACGAGAATGATCCCAGCAACCTTGCCCGTCTCACTTCGTATCTCGGCCGGGAACAGTACGGCAACGCGCCCCTGTTCATGCCCCGCCGGTACAGTCAGGAACCGCACCAGCAGGAGATCTATACGAAGTACTCGAGCGATTGGGATTTCATGGTGCGCTACCAGCTCAATCACATGTTCTTTCGATACGTCGGATGGAACTTCATCGGCGCCGAGAGCGATATTCAGGATTCCGGTGTCTCCTGGAAAGATACCCTGGGTATCCCGTTTCTCGTGGCGCTCTTCGGGCTGTATTCCCTCTTCAAGAAGGACTGGAAGATGGGTCTGGTCTTTCTGGCCATGTTCATTGCCTTCGGTCCGATCCTGGCGCTGTACCAGAACCAGCAGGAGCCACAGCCCCGCGAGCGCGATTATTTCTATGTCGGGGCGTACTACGTCTTTTCGGTCTGGATTGCGGTGGGCCTGATCGGAATTCTGGACCTGGTGAAACAGTATCTCAAGCAGCCGAAGGCGGTGCTGGGCGTCTCTGTGGCGCTGATGGCGGCGTTTGCCGTCGGCATACCGGGGACGTTGCTCCGGTCAAACTGGGACGAGCACGACCGCTCGGGCAACTATGTTGCCTGGGACTATTCCTACAACATCCTCCAGACCTGTGAGAAGGACGCCATACTTTTTACGAACGGGGACAACGACACGTTTCCGCTCTGGTACCTGCAGGATGTGGAGGGCGTTCGGCGCGATGTCCGGATTGTCAACCTGAGCCTGGTGAACACCTCGTGGTACATCCAGCAGATGAAGAACAAGCCCTACTATGCAGAGGCTCTGCCGGTGCCCATCAGCCTGTCCGATGCCCGGATCGCCAACATTCAGCCGGTCGTCTGGGAGCCGCGGGTCCTCGACCTTCCGGTCAGCAAGGAGGCCATCGAGAAATACGGAGCGACCGATACCGCGGTGGTAAACCATGGGAAGATCAGCTGGATGATGCGGAACTCGATGCAGTTCGGCAATACGAAAGCGATCCGGATACAGGACATCATGGTTCGCGATATCATCTTCACTAACCAGTGGAAGCGGCCGATTTATTTCGCCGTGACGTGCGCTCCCGACAGCAAGATCGGCCTCGATGAGTATCTCTGGTTCCATGGACTCGCCTGGCGCCTGGAGCCGCGGAAGATCAACCGTGACGACATGGGGCTGAACAAAGCGATCCTGGAGAAGAACATGATGGAGGAGCCGGCGGGGTTCTCGAAGGGACCGCAGTACGGCTACAAGTTCCGCAACATCGCAAATCCGAAGGTCTACTTCGACGAGAACACCAGTCGACTGATGCTCAACTACCGGTCGGCATTCGTGCGCCTTGCGATGTACTACGCAAACATCGAAAATGACACCGCGCGCGCTTCGGCCGCGCTGGACCGGATGGAGGCATTGATTCCGCGGTCGAAGGTTCCTCTGGGCTGGGAGCTAGGCCTTGACCTCTCGACCTTCTATCAACGTCTCGGACGGATGGATAGGTTCAACGAGCTTTCGGCAGAGGTAGAAGAGACGTGCCAGAAGCTGATCGCCTCAGGGCAGGCGAACCCGAATTCGCCGTACAATCCGTACCGCGCACTCTTCGAAATCTACGACATCCGGAAGGACGTCGCCAAGAAGCTGGACCTCCTCCGGAGTCTGGCGGCTATCTACCCGAGCGATCCGCAGTTGAAGCAGCAGATCGATATGCTCCAGCAACAGCTCTCGGCGCAGCAGGCGAGACCCGCGGACAGCGCCGCCCGGCAGGCCGTGCCAAAGGCGCAGTAGCGATATCCGTTTGGGCTTGCTGCCAACGCATCCACGGGTGAACATGGATTCCCGGAGAATCCGTGTGAACCCGTGGATTCCTTTTTCCGGGGCGGCATCTCCCGACAAACAGAAAGATCCCCGTGCGCATACTCATCATTAACTGGCAGGATCTGAAGAACCCCCTCGCCGGCGGAGCGGAGGTCCACCTCCATGAGGTGTTCTCCCGGATTGCCAGGAAAGGCCATGAAGTCATCCTCTATTGCTCCATGTTCCGTGGGGCCGCGTCCGCGGAAGACATGGGCGGCATCAGGGTCCGCCGTGAAGGCGGCCGGTATCTCTTCAACTTCCGTGTTCCTCTCGCCTATCTCACCCGCCTTCGAAAGGAGAAGTTCGATATCGTCATCGACGACATGAACAAGATCCCCTTCTTCACGCCACTCTTTGTCCGGGAGCCGCTCTACGGCGTGACCCATCACCTGTTCGGAGAGAGCGTTTTCCGCGAGATTAATCCTGTCCTTGCTGCGTATGTGTACGTCATGGAA
>DAIUKN010000074.1:8604-9005 GCA_036848195.1 Bacteroidota bacterium | reverse complement strand
CCCCTCGGCCGGTACCTCCTGGCGGTGGTCGAGGGACGGCACGAGACGGTAATGCACGATGACCGCGCTGAGCGGTCGATCTCCAGAGATAGAACATTCGGCACCGATACGGCCGACACCGGACTCGTTACCGCGACGCTCTACTATCTTGCGGAGCGGTGCTGTAAAACGCTCCGGAAGCGGGGGGAGCACGCCGCTACGGTGACGGTGAAGGTGCGCTTCGCGGATTTTACCACGATCCAGAAACAAACAACGCTCGGCATACCGACGGCAAACGAGGAAGATGTCTTTGGTGCGGCACGGCAACTTTTGCATACGCTTCTTTCTCCGCAGCAGATGATTCGCCTGGTGGGGGTGAAAGTCTCACACCTCTCATCGGGGGGGGGGGGGGGTGGGGTGGG
>DAIUKN010000074.1:0-8594 GCA_036848195.1 Bacteroidota bacterium | reverse complement strand
CTCACACCTCTCATCCGCCGGAGAAGAAGGTCAGATGAACCTCGCACTCCTGCCGCTGGAGCGCCTCGGCAATCTCCATTGTCGCCTCGACGCGTTGCAGGAAAAACATGGCTATCGATGCATCCATTGGGGCATTACACACCCGTTGCAGCGCATGCGTGAATCGCTGGAAGAAAGGCATGCCTAAGGCAGAAGAATTTCAGGCCGAATCCCCGGAATGCCTGGTCGCCCACCTCCGCGCGTGGGCGAGACACGGAATCCACTTCCATTGGGAGTCCGCCGGGCGGACGCCTGACCCGGCGCTGTTGCGCCTTGAGGAAGAGATGCCGCCGGCGCTTGTGGCTGTTGTCGAAACCGGTGTGACGACGTACCGCTTTGCTCATCGCCATCCAGACCGGAACCTGCGGGGACAGCGCAGCAGGGAATTTCTGGATCCGGCTGCGCTTGAACGCCTCCTGGAACCCGTTCTCCGGGTCTCCGATCCCGCCGGGTGCATCGCCCTGCTTCGTTTCGCTCCGGTCTACCCGACCGAGGAAATGTCGGCAGAAATGTTTCTCGGAAAGCTGGTTCCGTTCCTCGACAGACTTCCCCGCGGCTGCCGGTATGCGGTGGAACTGCGTACGCCAGCCTACCTGCTGCCGCAGTATCTGGCCTGTCTGCGCGAACGCAATATCGCCAACGTCCTGCATGAAACACCGCCGGCCCCGGCACTGATGGACCAGGTGCTGATCCCCGGAATCTTTACGGCGGATTTCTCTCTCCTCAGAATCACCGCCGACCTGCCGGGGCTGGCCGGCGAAACAGGAGTGGCTTTGCGCGAAGCGATTGCTCGATGTATCGACGACAAAACGGAGCTGCGAATTGGCATTGATGTCCCGGGCATCCGTTTCCCGCAATGTTTGAGCGCGATGATGATGCTCCTGAATCCTGATCTCGCGAGGCTGTCACCGATCAGGCGGAGGGCAGCGTAAGAACAGACTTTTGAGGTGATCGTATGAGTGGAACGGCCGTTGTACCGTATACCATGCTGCTTCAGCAGTTTCAATCGGCGCCTCCGGGAAAGCTGTTTTGCCTTCATGGCAGCGGGGCCGTGTTCCGCCTGTCGCTGGCCGCAGCATCGCACGCGCTGTCGGCGGGTGTTCCCATGACGCTGGTGGACGGCACCAACCGTTTTGATCTCTATTATATTGCCGAATATGCCCGCCGGATGGCGAGCCACCGGCAGAAAGGGAAGCTGCGGACGCCGGAGGAATTTCTTGAGAACATCTTCATCTCCCGGGCCTTTACCTGCTTTCAGATGGAGGCGGTGATCACCGAGCGTCTGCCGGTCTTTGTCAGGAAGAAACACTCGCCGGTCGTGATCGTCTTCGGACTGCTGGATACCTTCTATGACGAACAGGCGCCGCTGTACGAGGTCAGAGCCAGCCTGCAGCGGATTATCGCCGCGCTCCGCACCCTGAAGGAGAACCATGTTTCCGTACTCCTCGCCTCCCTCGATATTCGCCCGGCGACCAAAGAACGGGAGGGGCTGTTTCCCGTTCTGATGTCGGCGATGGACCGGGTCTATGCTGTGGCAGAGGAAGAAGGACGGCCGAAGATTGTCGGGGAAGCGCCGCAGATGCGATACCGGCGCATGGCGGGGTAGACACGAAACAGAAACGGAGAAAGGGGGACACATGGGAAGAACCGTACCCACATTCACCATGGTGATCCAGCAGGAGATGGAAAGCTGGACGAAGTTCCGGCGGGGGCTCCGGAAAGAGGACCAGGAGGCGCTGGACGAGCTGTTTCGCGCAGCCCGCTTGCAGCTGGCGGGAAGCGCCTACGCCGCCCGGCCCATCCCGTTCGAAAGCGTTGCCATGTCCATGCTCCTGGCACAGCATCGCATGATCAGGGAACTCCAGCGTTCCCTCGCGCTGATTCAGGAGAAGACCGGCAGGGCGGTGTCCGGACCGCCGTCAGCTGCGACGGCCGGGGAGGAGCAGGGGGAGGGAGGCCGCGGCACCGATGACGACACGCACCATCGCCGGCTGGCTGTTTGATCTTTACCCCTCGCCGCAAGGGATCACGCTCTGGTTGATCGACCGGGAAGGGGGAAGGCACCACTGCGTTGTGCCGTTCACGCCGTTCTTTTATCTGCACGTGTCGGATGCCGATGCCCGGCGTGTGGCTGCTCTGGTCCGGGCACTTCCCGTGCGTGTAACGCTGGAAAAGGAGACCCAGCGCGAGATCTATTCCGGTGAGGAATGGAATGTCCTGCGCGTCAGCGTGCACGATACGCTCAGCGTGAGGAATGTCGTCAGGCGTCTGGAACGGCACTTTCCCCACTTCGTGTTCTTCAACTCGGATATTCCACCGCAGCAGCTCTACCTCTACGCAACAGGGCTGTTTCCACTCGCCCTCGGGGAGTATGAAGTTGATGAGGGCGGCCGACTGGTAGCGTGGACTCTCCACGACGCTTCCGATGCCATGGAGTACACCCTCCCCGATCTGACGACGATGACGCTGAAGAATTGTCCCGACATCGTCTCCCCGAAATACCGGAAGGTGATCCAGATGGAAGTGGGATACGATGGGACGACCTACGCACTCGAGCACAATGATCCGGCAGAGGTGCTGCATGCGCTCGACACACACATCCGGCGGTGCGATCCGGACATCATCCTGACGGAATATGGCGATGCCATCCTGCTGCCGTTCCTCACCCGCCTTGCCCGGGAGAAGGAGGTGCCGCTGTCGTTCAACCGGGATACGACAGTCGGATACCTGACAACAAGAGAATCCAGCTACTTCTCGTACGGGAAAATCGTCCACAAGGACGGCGCCTTCGAGCTAGCCGGACGCTGGCACCTCGATACCGCAAATTCATTCATGATGGGGGAGGCGAGCCTGGACGGAGTGGCGGAAATTGCGCGGATGACGCAGCTGCCGGTACAGCACCAGGCGCGATCGACGATCGGCTCGGCGCTCTCCTCGATGCAGCTCTCGTGGGCATTCCGGAACAGGTACCTGATTCCCGCCCGGAAACGGGAACCCGAGGAATTCAAATCCGCAGCCACACTCCTCCTCGCCGACCGCGGCGGCTTGATTTTCCAGCCGGTTATGGGCTACCACGAACAGATCGCCGAGCTGGATTTCGTGTCGATGTACCCCACCATCATGGTGGAGCATAACGTCTCTCCGGAAACGGTGAATTGCCATTGCTGCCGGAACACCGCCGTTCCGGAGCTGGGGTACACGATCTGCGAGAAACGAGAGGGAATTGTCCCTGCAACGCTCCGGCCCGTGGTCCGCAAGCGGGCAGCGTACAAAAAGATGAAAAAATCGCTGAAGGCAGCCGGTGATGAACAGTGGAAGATATACGACCGGCGCCAGAACGCCCTGAAGTGGATGCTCGTGACATGCTTCGGCTACCTTGGCTACAAGAACGCGCGGTTCGGGAGGATCGAAGCGCATGAAACGGTAAACGCCTACTCCCGCGACGCGATCCTGCGCGCAAAGGAGTTGGCCGAAGACCGCGGCTACCAGTTCATCCACGCCATCGTCGATTGCATGTGGCTGAAGAAGCCGGGAGCGACCGAGGCCGACTACGAAGAACTTGCTGCCGCGGTCCGGGCGGATGTGGGAATCGATATCTCGCTTGAAGGGATCTACAACTGGGTCCTCTATCCGTCCTCGAAAATGGATCCGCAGATCCCGACGGCCAACCGGTATGTCGGCTGGTATACGAACAATGAGATCAAAATCCGCGGCGTCGAGGTCCGCAGGCGCGATACACCGGTGTTTATCAAGAGGATGCAGGGAGAAATGCTGCAGATCATGGGCCAGGCGAAAACCGTCGCGGAACTTGAGAGGCTCCTTCCCGCACTTCTGGAAAAAGCCGGAGAGTACCTGGCCATCCTCCGCTCAGGGAAAGCTGAACCACTCGATCTTGTCGTCCGGCGGCACATCTCCCGCGAAGCGGACGACTATGCCAACAACAGCGCTAACGCGGTGGTGGCAAAGGCGCTGGATGAAGCAGGGGTCCACCTCGCCGCCGGAGAGATGGTGGAATACATCATTGTCGATGCCTCCGGAAAAAAGAAGCCCGCAAAGGCGATTCCCCTGGCTTTATATGCTTTTGAGGATGGGTACGACGTCGACAAGTATGCCGAGATGACGTTGAAGGCGATCGAAACCCTGCTGTTGCCGTTTTCCTATACCATGGAGAAACTCCAGATGCTCTTTGGAATTTCCCTGAAGCCGCGGCGCAAGCCGGCTCTTCCGCCCGCTCCGCCGTCGCAGTGTGATTTCTTCTTTACAGAGATCGAGCGCGCTGAGCCGGCCCCGTGATGCGGCTGCTGCCAGATCCACGCGGGAGGAGATGACTGAAGTACAACACGGTGCAGGTCGAGTCCCCTGAGTCGCCAAAGAGACTTCATGCGTCACCGTGGGCGTCTAACCCCACCGTGAGAGCAATGAAGCCTTCGGGAGGCGGATGGCCGCCAGAAAAGGCATCCCGCCGGGGCGACAGTGGCTTCTGGCAGCGGACCCCTTTGCTCCTATCCGGTCAACCCGGAAGGCACCCTGGGCGTTGACAGCAAGGCCTCGAATTCCCGCCATCGCTTCTCCGGCTTGTCCGGAGTCCCGCCCCGCGACTCTAGGTAACGCTTTACGATGTCCTGGCCGAGATTGTAGTTGATGACGTAGCTCCGGTATTGATCGAAGAACTTGGTCCGCTGAAGTGCGCGCCCGGGCGCCATCAATGCATACTCGGTCAGCCAGCGCGCTGCCTCCTCACGACTGATCTCGCCGTTCAGATATTTTCGCGCCGCTTCGTTTCCGGCATAATTGAGTTTGAGAAATGTGGCGTGGATCCGATAGTAATGCCCGGCCTTTGATCCATCGAGCCCGGCGGCGGGGAAGAGAACATCCCGTTCGAATGCAATGCGTTCGTTCTCAGGATACGCCATCTCTATTCCATAATTGGCGGTCCCTTCCGCAATGAGCGATTGCGGGCTGAACAGGGGGTAGACCGTAAACTCAATCCACTTCTTCTCCCGTACAAGGTGCCTTTCCAGAAGCGCATTGTAAACGTGGTGACCCGGATAGCCCTCGTGGCTGGCAAGATCGATAGCCCGATCAATGTAAATTGGCAGGTCGGTGTTTACCTGGATCAGGCTGTGGCTGTTTCCTTTGTACCAATTATAGCCGCTCCACGACTTGCCTGTAACATACTCCACGACAAAACTCTCGTTGTCAGGGAGGAGGATTCGTTCTTTCGTTCTCCGGCGGCTCTCGTTAATTGCCGCCGCGAATACCGCATCGAGCTTTTCGCCGGGAATAATGAATGCCGATTTGAATTTCTCATATCGTTCCGCCACGGTGCCGGAACCCGGAAGGAAGCCGGACAGTTCCTGGAGAATGGCTTTGAAATGATCTTCCGCATACGCCGGCGCGACCGCGTCGTAGAGGGCGTGCGACTCCTCGTCGAATGTCATCGTTCTTCCGGAGAGGAGTTCGACCCGTGCGTGCAATGCCTGGAGCTGCCGCAGCAAGTACTGATGCCGAAGCCTGAGGGTCTCGTCCAGCCGCGCAGGGGCGACCGTCCTCAGTTCCGCTACGGTGGCGACCGCTTTCTTTTTGATGGTTTCAAGCGCGATCTTGGATGTCCCGGCCTCGGTTTTCCATGCTTCCGGGCCATAAAATGCGTCGACATAATCTGCGTCGTGCTGACCGACCGCGAGAACCAGTTTGACGTACGATTCTGCGAGCCGGTTCAGGACCGAGAGTGAGTGCGTCTGTTTCATGGGCGACAACAGGATGGGTGATGGAGGGGTTGAGTACTTTCCTGCAATGAATGTGCGGAATCTTGCCCCGATAATCAACGATGCTGATGTCTGCGCAATCCCAGAGATTCCTGCGTAGGGCAATCTCACCGCGGGAGAGACAGAGCAGAGAGCCTGGCGGCCCTACATCAACCCCGCCGGATCCACGTCGATGATCAACCGCACATCGCTTCCCTTTCGGTCCTCGAACTTTGCCCGGGCTCTCTGAAGGACCGTCCGGAGGTGATGTCCGCCGGCGTCGCGCGATTTCAAATCCTTCACGATGATGTGCCAGCGATACTGATTCTTGATTTTTCCGATGACCGCCGGTGCGGGGCCGAGCACCGTGAACACCCCGTCGCCGCCTTTGAGCATGGCGGAAAAACTCTCCGCAGCCCTCTTCACCGTACTCTCGTCAGTTCCCTTCGTCTCTATCAGCACAAGTCTGGAGAACGGGGGATAGTCGAGTTCCTGTCGCGCCACCAGCTCCTCCTCGTAGAAGGCTTTGAAGTTGTGATCGATGACATGTGCCAGCGTGTTGTGCTTCGGCTGTCGCGTCTGAATGATCACCTCTCCCAGGAGGCCTGCGCGCCCGGCGCGGCCCGCCACCTGTGCCAGAAGCTGGAACGTGCGTTCGGCCGAACGGAAATCCGGGAGAAGCATCTGTGTGTCGGCGGAGATGACACCAACCAGCGTGACATGCGGGAAGTCGAGCCCCTTGGCCACCATCTGCGTCCCGAGCAGAATGTCCGCCTCACGGTCTCCGAACTTGCGGAGAAGCCGGTCGTGAGCGCCTTTGCGCGTGGTGGTGTCCAGATCCATCCTGAGGATTCTCGCCTCGGGGAAGAGCAGGGCGAGTTCCTGTTCCACCCGCTGTGTTCCTATGCCCTGGAGTTCCACGTTCGACCCGCCGCAGGCGGGACACAGAATGTACGGCTGCCGGATCAGGCCACAATAGTGGCAGCGGAGATGCTTCTTCGCGAGGTGGTAGGTGAGGGTGACGTTGCAGTTGTCGCACGTCTCGGTGTGGCCGCAATCCGGGCACTCCACGAAAGGCGCAAAACCCCGCCGGTTCTGGAGCAGAATGATCCCCTCCTTGCGTTCGATCCGGTCGGCGATCCTGACCTGCAAAAGATCGGAGATTGCCGGCTGGCGGAAGTCCTTCAGGGCGGCCCGCTGGTCGTGTGGAAGCGATTCCCTCATCGCGGCGTACGCCTTCTTCCGTTCCGCCGTCATATCGACGATCATAATCTGCGGCATCGGAACATCATCGATTCGTTGCGGGAGCTCGAGAAGCTCGTATTTGCCTGCGAGCGCGTTGTGATACGACTCCGCCGAGGGGGTTGCGGAGCCGAGGACAACCACCGCGGCGCTCATGGTCCCGCGCACAACGGCTACATCGCGTGCATGGTACCGGGGCGTGGCGTCGAACTGCTTGTAGGTGGCTTCATGCTCTTCATCGACCACGATGAGGCCCAGGTTTTGCAGGGGAGCAAAAATCGCCGAACGGGGGCCGATGACGATGCGGCAATCGCCGCGCTGTGCCAGCCGCCAGACCTCGCGCCGCTCAGGGGTCGACATTCGGCTGTGTACAACGGAAACCTCCTCCGCAAAATGACTCTTGAATCGACGTACGATCTGCGGGGTCAGGGAAATCTCTGGCACCAGCACTATGGCTGACTTGCCGCGTGCAAGCGTGTGACGAATGGCTTCGATGTATACCTGTGTCTTGCCGCTGGCTGTCACTCCATGGAGAAGAAATGTCTTGTGAGCGGAAGAATCCACGGCAGCGGTGATCGCATCCCGCACCTGCTGCTGGCCTGCGTTGAGGGTAATTCCCAGGGTCTGGGCCTCGGTTCCAAAATCCTGCTGCCGCCGGACCTCCCGGTTTGCGGTGACAAGCAGGCCGCTCTCCCGAAAACTGCGCATTGTCCTGGACGAAGCTCCGGACTTCTTCAGGATGTCCGTTACCGGGACTTCATGAATCCCCTGGCTCCTGAGACCCTGCACCGTTAACAGCAACATCCGTCCGCGCTTGTTTCTGGGGGAAAGTGACGAGATCTGTTGCTCCAGGAGAGTGCCGTTCACCGAATCGAGGAGCAGGAACTCTTTTATCTTCGTCGCAGCCCCCAGAATCGGGAGGACTTCGTCGGTCACGATGAGCCCCGCGCGTTCAAGATCATTCAGAACGGCATTGATATTCTTCACGCCGGAACGGCGCGCCAGACCCGAAGATGAGGCCGACCCTTGCGCGACGAGAAGGCTCAGGATCTTCTCCCGAGCGGGGGCCCGCTTCGACGCCTGTGCAATGGCTTCGTCGGTCGCGGACGGGAGCAGGGTGACAGACTTGGAACTTGGCCGCGCAAAGGCTCCCGGGTTTGCGGCCTTCAGTACCTCACCGAGCGGTGCGAAATAGTACTCGGAGATCCAGCGGCAGAGGCGGAGCAGTTCGGGAGGCACGAGAGGGGCGGCGTCAAGAATCTCCCGGATGGGCTTCAGACCCGGGACGGAAGAATTCTCCGGCAGCCGTCAGTCCGTGGCTCGCTGTGAGTTGGCGTCGGGGACAGCAGGCGTTAGTCTGCCTGCCCTGAAACTGATACGCTGCATCGCGGTTGGATCAGCGTCGGTCGGTCACCTCTATTTTCCCTCAGTGCTTCAGGCGTTCCAGGAAATGTCCCGCATAACAGAAGTGTTCGTCAATTCCGCCCGCGAATCCCGCATGGCGTTTATGCCGTTCGTGACGGCCGGGGATCCCGACGCTGAGACCTCGGCGCGGATTCTCGTCGA
>DAIUKN010000073.1:0-9124 GCA_036848195.1 Bacteroidota bacterium | reverse complement strand
ATCGACCACTTGCCGACGAACGGACCGGGTTCGCCGACGTAGTCCTGCCCGAGGGCCCAGACAATCGCTCCCTGAATCCCCTTCGCAACAACATACTCGCATTTCACTCTCAGCGAGGCCGTGTCATCATAACTGATGACCTGCGTTGCCGCTGCGTTGATCAGATAGGGAACCCTCGCTTCACTGTCCCAGTACCTTGTCCATCCCTGGCCGATCAGAGGGGCGATAGACAGATAGGATTTCTGCGAGGCGCCGGTGCTAGCGCCGTACATCGTTGCCGCATTAAACGCCCATCCATAGAAAGGGACGCCGATCAGCAGCTTGGCCGGAGGCACGGCACGCGTAACGCTATAGTATGTGAATGAATCATCGATCCATCCCTGATTGTTCACTGACCACCTCCCGTACAGCGGAGAATTTGGCCCCGACTGGCTCGTCCAGCTCCCATAGTAGTCGTAGGTCATGATCCCCAGCCAATCGAAATCATTCACCATCGATGTGAAATCGAACCATTGGCCGGTCCAATTGCCCGCCGGTACCGCCATCGAGATCGAGAGAGGCGGCTGCATACCCGCAAAGGCCTGTCGTAACTCGTGAACAAGGAGTGTCAGGTTCGCCCGGTCGGTGAGAGTGGCCGGGTACTCCCAATCGAGATCGACACCGTCGTAACCGTTCGCCTGGCAAAAGGCTTTGACGTTCTGGACAAACTTCCGACGGGCCGCAGTGTCGGCTGCCATCGGCGAGAACCCGCCCGATTGTCCCCACCCTCCCAGCGAGACCACTACTTTGACCCCGGCCTGATGAGCAGATTGCAGCAAAGCAGGAAAGGCGAATCCGCTCGTTCCACCGAGAGACCCGTCAGCATTGGGGATGAGGAAGGCGTGGGCGACGTGTGTGAGATTCCGGTAGAGAATCATGCTGGGTGGGTAGGAGCTTCTGTTCCAGTCGGGATAGTACCCGACAACCGTACGGCCACCCCCTTCCGCCTTGCAGGCGACCAACACGAGGGAAAACATCAGCAGGCCGGGATAGCGGCGCAGGAAACAGAGGAAGTGGTAAGGCGACATCGGTGACCCCCTGTCAATAAGGACCTTCGACACCAGAGAAGAATCCCTCATCCAAAGAAAGGGAAGAAACCGGGCAAACGCAATTGGGGCGGAATTGCTTTGCTGGTCCGGCCGGTGTACATTATTCCGTTGAGCGTATAGCCACTGGAGGTGGTTCATGGGAATGACGACACGAACCCTTGGCCGGAACGGAATCAAAGTCTCGGCCATGGGCCTTGGTTGCATGGGGATGTCGGAGTTCTACAGCGGACGCGATGACAAGGAATCCATCGCTACAATCCATCGGGCCCTGGAACTGGGCATCACGCTTCTTGACACAGCCGACATGTACGGACCGTACAAAAATGAAGAGCTCGTGGGAAAGGCTATCGCCGGGAAACGCAACAGCGTCATCCTTGCCACAAAGTTCGGCATTGTCCGCGACCCGGCCAACCCTCTGGTCCGCGGCATCAATGGAAGGCCGGAGTATGTCCGCTTTTCCTGTGAAGGAAGTCTTCGCCGCCTCGGCGTCGAGGTCATCGACCTGTACTACCTTCATCGCGTCGACCCGGGCACGCCGATCGAAGAGACCGTGGGGGCAATGGCAGATTTGGTGCGGGAGGGGAAAGTCCGCTTTCTCGGTCTGTCGGAGGCAGGCGCCGGAACACTCCGCCGGGCCTGCATGGTTCATCCCATCGCAGCGCTCCAAACGGAATATTCACTCTGGACTCGTGACCCTGAGGATGAGATTCTGCATACCTGCCGCGAGCTTGGCGTCGGGTTCATCGCCTACAGTCCCCTCGGCCGCGGCTTCCTGACCGGGCAGATCAAGCGTTTTGAGGACCTCGCACCTGACGACTACCGGCGCCACTCGCCCCGGTTTCAGGGTGAGAACTTCCGCCGGAATCTTGATCTCGTCGCGCGCGTCATCGAAATTGCGGAGCAGAAGAAGTGCACCCCCTCTCAACTGGCGCTGGCATGGGTGCTCGCGCAGCGTAACGACATTGTTCCCATCCCCGGAACGAAGCGGCGTTCATTCCTTGAGGAGAACATTGCGGCGGCTGACATCGTGCTGACGGCCGACGATCTTACGAAGATCAATGAGGCCGCACCACCCGGAGCAGCCGCGGGATTACGATACCCCGAACACGCGATGCACTCGGTCAACGCCTGAATCGGCGGCGGACCAGCTCGCTTTCTCGCCTCATTCCTCTTTCTCTCAGGAGTCGAACGTCGCGCGTGCGGTCTCCAGATCGTCCGCCGTATCAATCTCCATGCACGGCAACGCACCCACGTCAACCGCAACAACGGTTTGGCCTGAGTCAATCAGTTCCTGGAACGCGGCCTCGTAGAACTGATTGACGTTCTGTTCCCTCCGGATCTTGCGGTCCAGCACCTCGAACAAGAGGCGGATGAACGTCCGGCCGAATTTTTCAATCCCGATCGATTCTCCCAAAGCCTTCTCCGGTGGTACTTCTTTGCTGATCTCGGCGATTCCCCCTTTTCCATCGATCCGCACTTTAATCTCTTCGTGACCTAGCGATTTGCCTCTGCTCACCGCAAGACAGTTCTCATGACCGGACGTGAGAAGGAGTCCAATGATCCGGCTATCGAACACAATGTCGCTGTCGAGGAGCAAAATCTCGCTGTCGAGCACGCTCTCCTGTGTCAGCCAGAGCGAAAAGATATTGTTGGTCGATTCATACCGCTGATTCGAGAGCCATTTCACGGTCAGATCGGGGAAATGCTCATGGACATAGTCGCGGATCTGACTCTCCCGGTACCCGGTCACGATGACGACCTCCGTCACGCCGTTCACCAGCAGACAATCCAGGGTTCTACCGAGGATGGGTTTCTCCCCCACTTCCAGCAAACATTTCGGTATGGAATTGGTCAGCGGTTTGAGTCGGGTCGACGCGCCCGCAGCAAGGATCACCCCCTTCATCGAATCCCCCGTATGTTCATTGACTCGTCCTTCCTGCGCTGGACAAGAGACAGCACCACTGTCATCACGTTGCCCAAGCCCGCGATCGCCCAGAGGTAGATGTCGAGGCGATTCAAGAACGAACAGACGATCAGGAGCGTCCATTGCGTCGTGGGGCCGAGAAAAGTCCACCATCGAATCAAGGCTCTGTTTTCCCTCTCGTACACGGCCGGGTCAACCTTCGCTGTTGCCCGGGGAGTACTTCCCCCTGCTGTGACTCTGCGCTGCCAAACCGAGTATTTGAGATAAATCCAGATGAGCACCCGTTCAAAATAGTGCCCCTTCTGATTCTTCAGGGCGGCATATTCCGCTTCAAACGTCTTTTGCTCATCCACAAGGATGCTGACCCGTTCAAGCGTGATGTCCAGGTACCTGGCCCTGTAGAAATCGAGAAACCCGGACTGCGTGGCATTGCTGATCCCGGCCGCTGCGGTAAGGCACCAGAGCAGAGCCGGATGGTCGGATGAACCCGCGTATCCGATCCCTATCCCCACATACGCGGCGATGCTGACAACGTAATCCGCTACGCCGTCGAGCACCCTGCCGATGGGGGTACCGTTGTGCTTGAGGCGCGCGAGCTGACCATCACTACAATCAACGATATTATAGAGGAGATAAAACACGCCACCAGCTACATACGCCGGCGGCGTGCCGAAGGCATAGCTCGCCCCGCCGAACAGACCGAAAAACATCGACAGAATGGTCAACTGGTTTGGAGTGACCGACGTGCTATAGATCAGCTTGACGAAGATGAAGGCCAGCGGGCGGTAGAAGACGAGATCGAAGACCTCTTCGACAGCGACTGACTTCAGGCCCCTCTTGTACTCCTGGAGCAGGCTCATGCCAGCAACATCAATGGAAATACGCTTTGATGGCTTCGATCAGCATGCGGTTCTGTTCCTGAGTCCCGAGGGTGATCCTGATGTGGGAGTTGAGGAGTGGCTCATTCATGAACTTGACGATCAGACCTCTTTCAGTCAAGAACTTCTGCAATGATTCTTTCTGTTCGGGTGGAATCGCGACGAGGATGAAATTGGCGTCCGATTTGAAGACTCTCAAGCCCGGGAGTTTCCCCAGTTCGGCATAATACAACTGTTTATCCACGAGCATCTTCTGAGCGATGCCACTGTAGTAGTCGAACGAATCCAGAGCGGCGAGCGCCACTTCTTCTGACAACCGGTGAAACCCGAGATACCGATTGGTGAACTTCGACAACGCCGTCAGGTTCGACCCCATCAGCGCAAACCCGATCCTCACTCCCGCAAGGGCGTAGTATTTCGAAAATGTCCTCACCACGAGAAGATCCGGGTTCTCGTCGACCAGGCCCTTTACGTAGTCTGTCTGTCCGTTGTACTTATAAGCTTCATCGAGCACAACCAAAGAGCCCCTGAAATCGCTCAGCACCTGTTTCAAGTCGGGGAGGGGAAGCGAATTCCCCGTCGGGTTGTTCGGTGAACTGATGAAGACCACCGACGGCTTTTCGCGGGCGTACAGATTTCGCATGCCGGGGAGATCGTAACTGAAGCGGTCTTCCTCCATCGTCAGAGGATACTCCACACTCAGGCCTCCGACCTCCGAGGCGATCAGCTTGTAGTACCACCAGGAATATGCGGGCACCATAAGTTTCGCATCTTTCCGGAGATAGCACTGGATGGTCTGCTTCAAAATCTGCTCGGCGCCATACCCGAGGAGCACCCGGTCTTCCCCCAGGCCGAAGTCTTTCGCGATTCTCGCCGACAGAATGCCTTTGATCCCCGAGGTGAACGACCTGTCGTACCAGCTCAATTTCGTAAGGTCGGCTTTCTTCAACACATCGAAACATGCAGGGGCTGGGCCGTAATTGTTTTCGTTCCGATCCAGATAGATTGGCTGACTGGTCATTCAGGTTCCCTGGTCTACGGTGGCGATAGAGTTGGTAGCAGAACAATTTACGAGGATTTAGATTCGAAATCCAGCGTCGGCGCTGCAGATTCCGTGCAAAGCCCTGATCGTTGTCACGATCTTTTTCATCGGAGCCTTCTTTTCGCGACCTGAATCTCACCTCGTTAGGTAAACGGTTGACCAAGATCTCGACAGAATCCTGGCAGATCTGCCGACTCGGATTTTGGGCTTGTACTCACCTTTCAACTACGGAGCGCTGACCGGCAGCGGCTTTCCCGATTTCACGATCTCCACTGCCTGCGCAAATCGCTCCTGAAAAGTTGTCTCTGTCAGCCCGGTGGCAATATTCGTCTGCATTTTGCGTTTCGTTACAACGGTGACCTGTGTGCTCCCCTTCTTGGCCGGTTCAATCCAGACGCCTACCACGCTTCCCGACGAGATTAAATTTGCCCCGATGGTCGTCAGCATGTAGTTCTCCTTCCTGTGCTCCTCGATGGTCTCCGCTCCCTCCCACCGCAGCACGGTCATCGCAATATCCCATGCGCGATCCTGACCAACGGGATATACCTTGACTGTTCCCTCGTTCTTGCTGGCCAGCACGTCACTCATCGAGGCGCACCCCGACTGTACCACGCAGTACAAGCCGGAAACCAAAACTGCGAACAAGACTTGTTTCATCGGTCCTCCTCTAGAGTTATTGTTCCTGGGTTCGCAACGCGGCCAGCTTCCTGAACAATTCGACCTCCTTCTCACTCAACCCCTCCGGCATCTTTACGACGACCTTCACAAACATGTCACCAAATTGCTGCCTCTTTCCATATATTGGCATTCCAAGGCCTCGAAGTCTCAGCACTTTTCCGTTTGGCGTCTCCCTCGGTATATCAACCTTAATGGCCCCTTTGAGTGTCTCGAGTTCCACCTTTCCCCCCAGAACCGCCGAGTAGAGTCCGACAGAGAGATCTCGATAGAGATCATCCCCTTTTCGTTCGTAACTGGAATGCCCCGCAATCATGATAGTAAGATACAGGTCGCCGTTTGGTCCGCCGCCCACCCCAGGCGATCCTTTCCCCGGGATTCTCAACACCTGCCGGTCCGCGATGCCAGGATGAATCGTCACTTTGATTGTCTGTCCGTTGACTTCTACCAGCCGTGTGGAGCCGTGATATGACTCTTCCAGTGACAGTGTCGTTTCCGTCCCTATATCCTCCCCCCGCATCGCCGAAGCTCGTCTCCGCCGGTTCCTTCCCCCCATATCCCCAAAGAGGATGTCAAAGAGGCTCCCGGCATTTTCTCCGCCAAACATGGAATTGAAATCATCGCTGCTCATCCTCTCGGAGCCGCCCCGGTTTGCCGTGTACTTCGACCAGTCGAACCCTCCGGGCTCTCCGCCGCTCTGCTGATACTGCTGCCAGTCTTTGCCGAACCGGTCATACTTCTTCCGCTTCTCCGGATCACCTAGGACCTCATTGGCCTCACTGAGTTCTTTGAACTTCTCCTCTGCGGCTTTGTCGCCCTTGGTTTTGTCCGGGTGGTACTTTACGGCGAGTTTGCGGAAGGCCTTCTTGATCTCTTCCGGCGTCGCATTCGGCGCGACGCCGAGCACCTTGTAGTAGTCCTTGTACATCAGAAACCTTGAGAAAGGGATGATCTTCTTGGGAAGTAAGAAAGCGAAGTATCGATGAAAGTCAACGGGAAAGGCACACCCCCTTTTCCGGCCTGGTCCGTGGAGATGAAATCAAAGGGTTTACAGCACATTGTGCGAGGCGTCACAGCAACAGCTTGCAGGATTGCCTATCAATGTGTATCAAAGGATTTTAACGGACGTTCGGATTATTGGGCTCGATCCCCAATTGACTCGAGGCTCTATGGAATCTTGCGGTTTGTCCACCGCTTCGTTACCTTGCAACAGAGCGTTTAATGGCAATAACGTCCTTGGCGGACGGTGGACCCTGAATTGTTCATCCTACGTTCGTTTTCAGTTGAGACCCTCGATGAGGCTCTCCACGCGTAAGAGCTTTCCAGAACAACAAACGGCCCGACCATCGCTTCGGATAACTGCAATTCCACGTCCAGGCAGCACACCTATCCATTTACTGGGAGGTCCTATGAAGTATTTCATACTATGTTGCGCGGTTCTCATCGCGTTTTCGACATCGGTTCAGGCCCAGCCGGTGGCTTTCGGCATCCACGGCAATCTTGTAAACTTCAATTTTACGGGGGATTTCAAGGATGTCTACAGCTTGGGCTACGGCGGTGGAGCCCATCTCGATTTTCATCTTCCGATACTGACATTGCGTCTGTCCGGAGACTATATCACGATCAACCCGGACAAAGAGAAGTACAAGTCGCTCCTCGCACAGTATATCGGGGCTGCGGCGGCGGCAGGCGTCTCCGTTGACGGCTTGCGTATCAATGTCATCTCTGGAAGCCTGAACCTGAAGCTGCCTGTCGTGCCTCTACCGGTAGTTACCATCTACGCGACCGGAGGTGCCGGGGTCGTGCGCCTTTCGGCGACGGACGCGACGGTCTCCCTCAACGGTACCCCGATTACCACGGTGAAGGCGCCGGAGGCTCAGACGAAGCCATCACTCAATGCTGGCGCGGGAATCGATATCAATCTCGGCGGTACGTCGATCTTCGGGGAGGTAAAGATCAACTGGATCCTGACCGAAGGACAGACAAGCACCATGGTGCCTCTCGGGACTGTCGGCATTACGTTCTGATCTCCTTTCCTGATGCCATGGGCGCGGATGGGCCCCGCCCGTGGCACTGGTTCCGCCGGGGAGGCAATACCCCGGGGCGATCCGGATCGTTTTCGCCTGATCGCCGAGGTTGAAGAAGACAGCATACTCTGACGACGTTCAGCCTTCTATGAACAGAAAATACTTTGGCATACTGCTTTTCCTGTCGGTCGTCCTCATGTCGTCGGGGTGCGACAAGGGGTTAGGTCCGATTAACGAGCCCTCGGGCTTTAGCGGCCTCGTTCGGTTCAAGAATTGGCCGGCGGCGGATAGCGTCCGGGATCTGCGGATTGTTGCCTTTGAGTCGTACCCGAGCGATAGCGCAGGGATCCTCCTCACACTATTGGCGGGCCGCGCCGCAGTCTATCCTGCTGATCTCAGTTCAAAGGGGTCACTCCCGAAATTCGTTGATTCCGCCCCATACGAGTTCAACACCAAGAACGGGATCAATCTCAAGGTACAGCAGTACAACTACATTGTCGTTGCACAACTGTATGGCCCGAACTCCTTTACCGATTGGAGACCGGCAGGCGTGTACACGACAGCACCAAACACGTTCAACCCGTCCCCTGTGAGGGTGCTTCTGCACCGAATCTCCCCGAATATCGACATCGAAGTCGATTTTCACAATCCTCCGCCCAAGCCATGGTAACGAGACGACAGGTTTTTTCTCTGATCGGACTTTTTGCTCTCTGCTCCAGGGTGCTCGCGTCAGGCTCCATCGCAGGACGGGTGACGGCCAAAGGCGAGGGTGAGCCGCTCCTGGGGGTGAACATTCTTCTTCAGGGAACTGTTCGAGGGACGACGACGAATTCCAAGGGGGAATACCGCATCTCGGACGTTCCGCCGGGAACACAAACCCTCGTTTTCTCCATCGTCGGTTACCAGCGGGAAACCCGCTCCGGGGTTGCTGTGGAAGAGGGAAAGGAAGCGATACTGAACGTTTCCATGACGCAGACACCCATACAGACGGAGCAGATCGTCGTGACCGCCAGTAAGCGCCAGCAGTCGCTGGAAGAAGTCCCCGTGAGCATCTCGGTCCTCGACGCGGCGGCAATCGAACAGCGTAACGCTCTGACGATTGATGACGCACTCCGCTACATCCCGGGGGTGAACATGACGGGATTCCAGGTCAATATCCGCGGTTCCAGCGGATACAGCCGGGGCGCGGGGAGCCGGGTGCTGATGTTGTTGGATGGGATCCCGTTCCTCGCCGGCGATACCGGAGAACTCAACTTCGAATCGATACCGGTCGGACAGGTAGACCGGATTGAGGTCGTGAAAGGGGCAAGTTCGGCATTGTACGGATCGAATGCACTGGGAGGAGTCATCAACATTATTACCAAACCGATCCCGGAGGTGTCGGAAACCGTTGTTCGTGCATACGCCGGCCAGTACAATAACCCGTCCTACAGTCAATGGAAGTGGTCTGACCATCCCCGTTATTACAACGGCCAATCGGTTAGCTATGC
>DAIUKN010000072.1:0-9147 GCA_036848195.1 Bacteroidota bacterium | reverse complement strand
GGCTCCGCGGCGAAGCGCTGAATGAATACGGCTTGCTGCTGACCCTCGACGGCTTGACCGCGGATCAGCAGAATCTGGTGAAGATTCGCATGGCGGAGCTCAGGCAGTAGCTCCCCGGGGGCCTTCTCTGGCCAGAGACCGGATACGTCCATTATGCTCTACATGGTGTATCGATTTGTGCCTGACCCTCAGGGGCCCCCGCATTTCAGACTGCATTTCCCGCGTCCATCCGGCAAAAACAGGCATGGTTCGTTGAGCTTTTTCTGGCACACGAGTTGAAATGGACTGGCCAGTACAGGTGGTATCGTCTCCAACATCAATCATCAATCAGGAGGAAGGTATGAAACGGATCATCACTCTTTGTGCGCTGATCGGCCTCGTTGCGGGAATAGCGTGTGCGCAGACCGCGACGCCCAAGGTTACGAAGCGTCAGGCGAAACAGCAGGCGCGCATCTACGAGGGCGTGAAGAGCGGGGAATTGACGCCCAAGGAGTACAACCGTCTGGAAAAGCAAGAGGGAAAAATCGCAGCCGATAAGGCAAAGGCAAAAGCAGACGGGGTGGTCACCGGCAAGGAGAGAGCCCGGCTGCACCGTGAACAAAATGCGGTGAGCCGTCATATCTACCGCCAGAAACACGACGCCCAGAAAACCAAATAGGTTGCAGAAAAGGAAGCTTTCCGTGCGCCGGCCTTCCGCAAGGGATGCCGGCGCTTCCGTTCTCAGGAGCGGGTCAGTTTCTTGTACCGTATCCGGTGAGGACGGTCAGCCTCGATCCCCAGCCGCTTCTTCCGGTCCTCTTCGTACTCCGAGAAGTTTCCGTCGAACCAGTTCACCTTGCTGTTCCCTTCGAAGGCAAGAATGTGTGTCGCGATCCGGTCGAGAAACCAACGATCGTGAGAAATCACGACGGCGCATCCCGCAAAATCCAACAGCGCCTCTTCCAGGGCGCGAAGGGTGTGGACATCGAGGTCGTTGGTAGGTTCGTCAAGCAGCAGCACGTTCGCCTGTTCTTTGAGCACCCTGGCGAGATGCACACGGTTTCGTTCGCCGCCGGAGAGGGTGGCGATCTTTTTCTGTTGATCGCTTCCGCTGAAATTGAAGCGGGCGACATAGGCCCGGGAATTGTAGTCCCTGTTTCCGAGCCGCAGCGTTTCCTCCCCGCCGGAAATCTCCTCCCAGATCGTTCTGTCGGGGTTCAGCGGTCGGTTCTGGTCGATGTAACCCAGCTTGACGGTCTCACCGATGGTGATCGTGCCGGCGTCAGGCCGTTCCTGTCCGGTGATCATCCGGAACAGGGTTGTTTTTCCCGCGCCGTTCGGGCCGATGACACCGATGATGCCGCCGGGCGGAAGGGCGAAGGTCATGTCATCGTACAGCAGCGTGTCGCCGAACGATTTGGCGAGATTGCTGGCCTCGATGACGAGGTTCCCGAGGCGCGGCCCCGGCGGGATGTAGATTTCGATCTCCTCCCGGCGCTTCTCCCCCTCCTCGGTGAGCATCTTTTCGTACGCAGAGATGCGCGCCTTGCTCTTGGCGTGGCGTCCCTTCGGATTCATCCGGACCCACTCCAGCTCTTCGGCGAGAGCTTTCTGCCGCTTGGACTCCTGCTTCTCTTCGACGGAGAGACGTGCCCTCTTCTGCTCAAGCCAGGATGAGTAGTTCCCCTGAAACGGAATCCCCTCCCCGCGATCCAGCTCGAGGATCCATCCCGCAACATTATCCAGGAAATACCGGTCATGCGTTACGGCGATGACGGTTCCCTTATACTGCGAAAGATGCTGTTCCAGCCATGCCACCGATTCGGCGTCAAGGTGATTGGTCGGTTCGTCAAGCAGGAGGACGTCCGGTTCCTGCAGGAGCAGGCGACAGAGCGCCACGCGTCGCCGTTCACCTCCGGAGATTACGGACACCGGTGTGTCGGCCGGCGGGCAGCGGAGGGCATCCATGGCCTGCTCAAGCTTGCTGTCGATGTCCCAGGCGTTGAGATGGTCGATCTGCTCCTGCAATTTTCCTTGCTTCTCGAGGAGCGTGTCAAAATCAGCGTCGGGTTCCGACAGCTTGTTGCTCACCGCCTCGTACTGCTTGAGGAGATCAACCGTCGACCTCGCGCCTTCCTCCACAACCTCGCGGACAGTCTTCTGAGAATCCAGTTCGGGTTCCTGCGGCAGAAAGCCGAACGTGATTCCCTTCTGCGCGGAAATTTCTCCCAGGTAGTCCTTCTCCACACCCGCGATGATGCGCAGAAGCGTACTCTTTCCTGCACCGTTCAGCCCCAGGACCCCGATCTTCGCGCCATAAAAGAAGGAGAGATAGATGTCTTTCAGGACCTGCTTCTTCGGTGGGTGGACTTTTCCCACGCCGACCATGGAGAAGATGATCTTATTGTCGCTCATGAGTGATCGCCAGTACTGGGTGGATCGGTACACTGATTCTCTTTTCCTCGTAGTAAACCTTCTCGAGGAAAAGACCCGATGGGGGCGCCGTCAAGCCTGCTGGCGCTGAAGAGTGGGTTTTGAGGAGCTCCCGGATTTCTGTTTCTCCCAGTTTGCCTTTTCCGGCCTCGGCAATGACTCCCACAATACGCCGGACCGATTTCCAGAGAAAATGCGAGCCCACGACCCGGACGAGGATGAGGTCTCCCGCCTCTCTGAGCTCGATCTCTTCGAGGAGGACTCTTGTTGATTTCTTCTCAGGATCGTCGTCGGTAAAAGAGCGGAGGTCCTGCATTCCGGTGAAAAGCTCCGCGGCACGCCACATCGATGCCACGGTCAGGTCATCTTTGACCCACCAGACGAACCTCTTGCCGAATGCCGTTCTCCGCCGGCTGATCTGGTACAGATAGCTTCGGGCAAATGCATTGTGTCGAGCATGAAATCTGGGGGGTGCGGAACGGATATCGAGGATGTTGATGTCGGGCGGCAGCTCGTCGTTGATCTTCATCCGGAGGATGTGGGGTGCCAGCACCGTCGGAGCCTCAAGATGGGCCACCTGGCCGAGGGCATGGACCCCCGCGTCGGTGCGCCCGGAGCCGAGGAATTCGAACGAGTCGGTCTTCAGAACCTTATGAAGCGCATCCTCGATTTCTCCCTGGACGGTTCGGGCGTTCTTCTGGGTCTGCCAACCGCTGTAGCGGGTTCCTTCGTACTCGATCGTCACCTTGAAGCGCGGCATGTCATGCAATCTATGAAAGCCCGGGGCAATAAAAAAGGGATCACGCGTGAGCATGATCCCCGTGAACAAGCGGGACGCTATTACTTCTTGACTACTTTCTTAACAGTCTTGCCGGTTTTGGCGACAGCGTCGGTCACAAGCTGCTTGTGGTTGTCGATCGCCGTGGTGGCAGCCGTGAATGCACCCTCAACATCGTTCTTGATCTTCGTGAGATCTTCCTTGTCCTTCTTCAGCTGGGCAAGAATTTCCTCATGCTTGCCATTCGGGTCGAACGGCTTGTGGCCCTTCATCCATTTCTCCATCTCGTCCTTGACGCCGGCCAGTTTCCCCTTGGCTGCTTTCAGGTCGTCTGTGGTCTTTCCCTCGAACGCCTTTGGATAGAGTTTGGCGAGCGAATCCTGAACGGCAGCTGCGCCGTCGAGTTGGGAGGTAAGATCCTTTGCCTTGGTAATGGTTGTCATGGTGGCGTCGTGCATCTTCATGACTTCGTTGTTCAGCTCGGATTCGAGTTTCTTCTGGATTTCCGACTTGCCGCATCCCGCAAGAACAAATGCGACGAGCATGGCCAGAGTGAACAGGCTTGACTTCATAGGGCTTTCTCCTTTATTGTGCAATATGTAGATTCTTCGAACGAAACCTTTCTCCGGAACGCATCAAATTGCCCGGTGCGGATGCAAATATAGGAGGATTCTCTTCGGATGCAAGTTTGGCACCATTTATGATGTTTTTTTAATGTCCGTGCTTCCCATTCGGGTCTATTTCAGGTTTTTGGTCTTCCATGGCGGCAGGAATTGTCGCCTTTTTTGTGAATTCTGATTCACCATTCAACAACTGTTCTTTACTCCTCGATAGTATGAAGAGACGCGACCTACTTGCAGCGCTGGCCGGGGGTTCAATGCCTGAGTCCCCGGAAAACCCCGACGATCCTACCGTCAGTCAATTTGCCAACAAGGTGTTGCCTAAAGTCCAGAGGACCACTGCTGGACTGGAGCCGTACACCGGTCCGTGGGGTTCCGACCAGCTTCTCCATCTTCTGCGGCGGACGATGTTCGGTGCGGCAAAGGCCGATGTCGACGCGCTCAAGGGGAAGAATATGGCCCAGGCGGTGGATATCCTCCTGACAATCCCTCCGGATGAAGCGTCGCAGCCCCTGAGTTACGACAGTCGCGACACTGCCGTGACGCCCGGCTCAACCTGGGTCAACGCTGTCACTCAGGATCCGGCCTCGACCTTCAACCCGAGCGGAGTGCGGACCAACTCGCTGAAGGCATGGTGGGTGAGTCTCATGCTCAACCAGCCACTCTCCATCCGCGAGAAGATGGTTCTCTTCTGGCACAATCATTTCGCTACCGCTACAGCTACCGTGGGTGAGCCGCGCTTCTCGTACCGATACCTTGCCCTTCTGCGCAAGAACGCACTCGGCAATTTCAAGGATCTCGCCCGTCAGGTGAGTTTCGACGGCGCCATGCTCCGGTACCTGAACGGGAACACGAATACCAAGACGAGTCCGAACGAGAACTACGCCCGCGAATTGCAGGAACTCTTTACGATCGGCAAAGGGCCGGAGGTCGCGCCGGGAGACTATACCAACTACACCGAGGTCGACGTCAAGACGGCGGCGAAGGTGCTGACCGGCTGGAAGGACTTCCGGAATGCCGACACGACTATCGGAGAGACGACCTGGACGTTTGACGCAACCCGGCACGATGTGACCAACAAGACCTTTTCCGCCCGGTACGGGGGGACGGTCATCGTCGGCGGGGTTGACGGCGATCGTGAGCTCAGTGAACTTATTGCCATGATCTTCGTGCAGCCGGAGACTGCGAAGTTTCTTTGCCGCAAGCTCTACCGGTGGTTCGTGTATTATCTGATCGATGATTGGACCGAAGCGAACATCATCGCGCCGCTCGCCGACACGCTCAGGAACAACAACTATAACCTTCTTCCAGTGCTGAGCCAGTTGCTCAAGAGCGCGCACTTCTATGATCCGGTGAACACGGGCTGTGTCATCAAGAGCCCCCTCGACCATGTTCTCGGGGTTTGCCGTCATTTCGCGATCCAGTTCCCGGCGGGAGACGTGGTGAAGCAGTATGCAATGTGGAACTACCTCTGGAACCAGGCGGCTGCAACGCAGATGAGCATCGGTGATCCGCCAGACGTGTCCGGCTGGCATGCCTATTACCAGGAGCCGCAGTACTACGAGCTCTGGATCAACTCTGACACGCTGCCGAGGCGGAGCGCATGGACGGACCGCATGGTGAATTCGGGGTACACGACCAGCAGCGCGACAATCATCATTGATCCGATTGCGTTTGTGAAGACGCTCTCGGATGCCACTGATCCGAATCTGATCATCAATGAAGCGGCGCAGATTCTGTTCCCCCTGCCGCTCACGGCATCACAGAAAACGTTCCTCAAGGGAGTCCTGCTACCGGGCCTCCCGGATTATGAGTGGCAGGCGGAATGGGGTGCGTACATCGCGGATCCGACCAACACAACCAAACTGAACGCCGTGAAGGGCAAGCTTAGATCATTGCTGGCGTTCATGATGGAGATGCCGGAATTCCAGCTCATGTGATCGGGCGACCGGGAAAGGGATAGAATGAAACGCCGAGAATTTCTAAGATTCGCTGCACCCGCCAGCACATTGCCATTCCTGGTCGGAGGATTCTCCCTTCGTGCCTATGGCCGGTCGCCTTTTCTGGAGGCACTTGTTGCGACGGCGACGGAGACTAACCGGGTCCTGGTTCTTGTGCAGTTGAACGGTGGGAACGACGGGTTGAACACGGTTATCCCGCTGGACCAGTACTCCGCTCTCTCAAATGCGCGGGCGAATATTCTGATCGACTCCGCTAAGGTCTTGAAGCTGTCAGACAGAACGGGACTGCACCCGGCCATGACTGGTATGCAGGCGCTCTATAACAATGGAAGACTGGTTGTGCTTCAGGGCGTGAGCTACCCGACTCCCAATTTCTCACACTTTCGGGCGACCGACATCTGGCTGACGGGAGCGGACTACAACCAGACGAAAACGTCGGGGTGGCTGGGCCGTTACCTCGACGCGGAGTTCCCCGGGTTTCCGACGGGATACCCCAGCACGGCGATGCCCGACCCGCTGGCAATTCAGATCGGATCTCTGGTTTCACCGGGATTGCAGGGATCGTCCGTGTCGATGGGCATGGCGATTGTGGATCCGAATGCGAGCTACATTCTTCCCGGAGGTTCAGACACGCCGCCGAACACCCCTGCGGGCCACGAGCTTACGTTCGTCCGCCAGGTTGCCGAACAAACGCAGGTGTACTCCGGTGCAGTCAAGGCGGCATCGGCAAAGGTGACGAACAAATCGACCCTCTACCCGACCGCGGGGCAGAATTCCCTTGCAGACCAACTGAAGGTAGTTGCGCGGTTGGTCGCGGGTGGACTGAAGACCAGGGTCTACGTGGTGAATCTGGGCGGATTCGACACACATTCCGCGCAGGTCGACTCCGCTACGCACGAAACGGGAGGCCACGCAACACTCCTTGGAAGAGTCTCCGCCGCTATCGCTGCCTTCCAGGATGATCTGGCCCTGCTCGGTGCGGACGACCGGGTGATCGGGTTGACATTCTCCGAGTTCGGCCGCCGCATCAAATCGAATGCGAGTGCCGGTACTGACCATGGAACGTCGGTACCCATGTTTGTTTTTGGCAAGAATGTGAATGGCGGCATCATCGGGAGCAATCCGGTCATCCCGGCAAACGCAACTGCGAATGATAACCTGACGATGCAATTCGACTTCCGGCAGGTGTACGCGAGCATCGTTCGTGACTGGTTCGGCGCTTCGCCGGACGAGCTGCAGAACATCCTGGCCACGCCGTTGTACAACGCGTCACAACCGACGCTCGGGATCATTGCACCGTCGGCGGTGAGCGGTGTACGCACTGCAGCGAATGTGCCGAAAGAGTTTGCCCTCTATCAGAACTATCCCAACCCCTTCAATCCCTCGACGGTCATACGGTACGACCTGCCAAGGGGGGGCCGGGTTTCGCTTGAGGTCTTCAACGCGGCGGGGCAGCGGGTCGGCGTGCTGGTAAACGCCGAGCAAACTGCGGGGACCCATGAAGTGCGCTTCGAGGGTGCGGGATTATCAAGCGGAGCGTACTTCTATCGACTCCAGGTCCGCGGTTCGGACATCGCCTCACCGCGAGACTCCAAGAGCGGAGGAGGTGACTTCGTACAGACGAGAAAGGCCGTTCTGGTGCGATAGGGCCATTTGCCCCCGCGTTTGGGGAGGGGAAGACTCGGTCTGTTGTAAAGGGTTCGACAGAGGGGCCTCGTGCCAGTGAGGCCCCTCTGTCATTAGAAGAGGTTAAGAGAGTACGCCAGTCGTTGCCAGTATGATCGCCGGCCGGTCCGTGAGTTCGGCTTGCGTGAAAAGCGGCGTGCAAGTTCAGCGACGAGCTGTCCCTCTGATCTGAAGATCTTCCTTTCGCCGTCGATGAAATAGAACTCCCTCTCCTTCGGAGGAGAAAAAACCCAGCGTCGCTTCTTGATCACCTGAAGCTGAACGGCCAGCTCATCATCGCGGTAGACAAGGCAGTGTCTTTTCCGCAGGTAGACACTTGCGACAAATCTCCACTCCGGTGCCAGTTCGGGGGATGACTCCTTGGGTGGCTTGTTTGCGAACATGGTGATTTTTTGAAAATTGTTACGTATCTTGAAAAGAATATCCGGGTATTATGTACGAAAGTATATGACCCCGGTCACAGTTACACGGATTTGTTCCACACATGTTCCATTGTGGTAACTTGTTGTAGTTATTGCGCTTAGATAGAATATTTGAATAGCGGCACAGTTAACATCTCATAACATTCGGGAGTACTTCGTTGAAGCAGAGTATGCTCGTTGTTTTGCTCTTGGTCAGCTTTTCTGCCTATTCACAGCAGGACGCACATAAGGAAAATCTTGGTCTGGTGGTTAAGGAGGATACTGCAAAGGCTCCCAAGTACGGCTGGAAGCATTCCATCGTTGCCGGACTGACAGTCTGGCAGGTTTCCTTCACTGACTGGGCGCAGGGAGGAGAGAACTCTCTCTCGTACGGACTGCTTGTGAGCGGGAAGTCCGAAGAGGATCAGCAGTGGACGAACTGGAGCAATAGCTACAAGTTCGCCTTCGGTCAGACAAGGCTGAGCAGTCAGGGCATTCGGAAGACTGATGATGAGATCTCGTTCGAGACCCTTTTCAGGTATAAGCTGGAGCCGAAGTTCGGCCTCTATGCTTCGGCTACTCTCCTGACCCAGTTCGCAAACGGGTACACGTACGCGCCCAATGGTACGGCTACCACAATCTCGAGCTTCTTCGATCCTGCGTACATGACTCAGAGTGTTGGCATCGTCTATACTCCCATTCCGGAAATCAACACTCGTATCGGTCCCGCGCTGCGCGAAGTGGTAACCTCGACGTACCACCATTATGCCGACGACCCGACGACGGCGGAGATCGAAAAGGTGCGTTTGCAGGGGGGAGTGGAGTCGGTGACGGGCGTCCGGTGGGAGCTGATGGAGAACGTGCTCCTGACCTCGCGGCTTGCGATATTCATGCCGTTCAAGACCATGGACCGGATGGTGGTGCGTAACGACAACGGGCTCGCGGTGAAGCTGGGCAAAGCCATGACGATGATGTTGACCGGGCAGATCTGGGTCGACCCGGATGTTTCACCCAGGACTCAATTCAAAGAGTCGATTGCGCTTGGTCTCAGTTACAATTTATTCTAAGCTGATCGCCGTAGAAGGCCGCCGATTTGGGGTGGTGGCGGGGGAGCTGCGTTTGTCGTATTTTGGAATGGAGTGTGTGATCTCGGTCCCGCCTCTGATGGGGCGGGGCCCGGCGCGGTCAGCGAGAACCGCACGCTGTTCTGGAATTTCGTAAGGGAGGTGTGGCATCGGGGCGTAGCTCAGCCCGGTTAGAGCGCTTGCTTTGGGAGCAAGAAGTCGCTG
>DAIUKN010000071.1:0-9277 GCA_036848195.1 Bacteroidota bacterium | reverse complement strand
GCTACAAGGGCGCAAATGTCAACGATGCCGAGCGTTGGATTTGTCGGGGTTTCAAAATAGACAAGGCGTGTCCTGCGCGTGACCAGAGCGGGAAGCCGGTGCAGGGCATCAGCGCGCACGTACCTCACCGTGATGGCAAGCCCCGGGAGGATGTCGCGGAAGAACCGGTATGTCCCGCCGTAAAGCGCCGGGGTGCTGATGATCTCGTCGCCGGCGTGGACTACAGACATGATGGCTGACGTAATAGCTGCCATTCCGGACGAAAGGAGAAGTGCCTTCTCCGAACCCATCATGAGGGCCAGGCGCTCCTCGGCTTCTGCGACGGTCGGATTGTGGTACCGGGTGTAAACATAAACATCCGGATCTCCCGCCGCATATCGCGTTGCATCGGAAGAGTCCGCAAACCGGTATGTGGATGTCTGGAAGATCGGAGGCGAAACCGGTCCCGTGAAGGCGTACAGTTTTCTCCCATGAATCGCCCGGGTGGAAAGAGAGTGTGTCTCTGCCGCAAGTGGGTGGTGAGATACGGGGCTTTTCTTCATGAGACACGTTCCCTTCCGATGGGTTTGCGAATGATGGAGGAGACTTATTCTGGCTCTTCCGGAGGAAGAGCCGGTTCTGCGAAGATCACCTTTTCGCGTTCGAGCACTACTGTTCCCGGCGGGGCTCCCCTCGGTTTGCGGACGTACTTCCGTTCCGTCATGGCCACCGGGACCATCGAGGCGTTCTTCATCTTGCTGTAGTAGGCTGCGATGCCGGCGGCCTGCTGCTTCGCCTTCTTGCTGGGTTCCCCCTTGCCGGTCCGGACCTTGAGCACGACGTGAGATCCGCCCGAGCCGCGCGCATGGAACCAGAGGTCGTCGGGTTTGGCATGCCGGAGTGTCAGCAGGTCGTTGTTCTCGCTGCTCTTCCCCGCCCAGACCTCGAAACCGCCGTCGACGGAGAAGATGCGGAAGGGGATCTGAGCACGGGCAACACGTTTCTCGCTTATGCCGAATTCATCGAGGCGGCCCGCCTGCGCGATCTGGAAGGCATCCCATTCCTCCCGTGAGTCGACTGCCTCCAGAAGAGCGAGGAGTTCTTCACCGTGGGAGAGACGGCTCCTGAGGGAACCGAGCCGGGTCGTGGTTTCGGATGCCGCCTGGCGTGAACGCTTCGCCCGGCTGAAGTAGCGCTGGGCATTCTGGACGGGTGTGAGTGCAGGGTCAAGTGCCACAGTCGTCAGATCGCCTCCGCTGTCAAGCGTTACAGAGCTCGCGCCGCGCGGGACGGCATGGAGGTTTGCCATCAGCGTGGCCCCGGTTCTCTCGTATTCATCGGCCCGCTCGGCCTCGCGTGCGTCTTCCTCCATTGCGCGGCAGGTCCGGCGAATCTTTTCTACCTGTTGCCGGACAGAAGAGCGGACCGCCGCCACCCTCGCGTCGAGAGCGGCACCGGCCCGGCTTCGTGAGAGAAACATCCGAACCGCAGCGTGGATGTCGTCAAAGGTTTGTACCGTCGCCTCACCCTCTTTGTGTAAGGGAATGATGGAGAAAATGGAAGGGGAGCCGTTGCGGTCGAGAATGATTCTCGGCGAAGGATTGCCGACCTCTTCCAGAACCGCGCGGAGGTTCTGTTGGATTCTGATCAGGCCGGCGGCGTCAACCTCCTCCGCCCGGGCAGTCGGTGCGATGCTACTACGGTAGAGGATCTCATGCACCAGCGTTGCGCCGAGAGACGGGAAAGCCTTTTTCATCGCCGGGGCGATTGTGGCCGACGGACTCGATCGGAGATCATTCTGAAATTGAGCAATGTCGTAGACCAGATCGCCGGCAGTGATTTCGTACCGGGTGCCGGTGAGCTGTTTTGCATGCTGGAACGCATCAACGATGACGAGGTCTCTATCGATGAGAAGCACATTGGAGCGTGCTCCAAAGAACTGCAGGACGAGAGCGTATCCCGAGGCGAGCGCGATCCTGATGATCCGGTCGGAAGGGTGCAAAGAAATAGATTCCACTCTGCTGCCGCAGGCGCCGGGAAGCACGTTCGCGGAGTTCGCCTTCGCCCGCGTAATGTGTGTGTGAAGAAAGCAGGTGCTCGCGTCGGCCCGGCAGGACACGACAAGGCTCTTCCCGGAGCCCTCGAACGTAACTACCAGCTCGTCTCTATTCTGGGAAAAGACTTGTTCGATCCGGAAGCCCCTGAGCGTGGAATCCAGCGTGGAAGTGATATAGTGCAATGTGTGATAATTACTTAGCATGACGTTATCAACAATATATTGAAAAACGGTCATTTTGCCAATGATTCGCTGTTTTGATGTTGATAAGTTGTTGGTACCCGGGTGCTTTGAATGTGGGCAAGTTTTGATTGCAAATCGGCGGTTTTTTTGGTAATATTCAATTCCTAACCCCAAAACGAAGACTCTAGGCATGATAACCAGCATGACCGGCTATGGCCGCTTCGAGGCCGAGGCCGGTGGGATTACTGTCTCCGTTGAGGTACGAAGCGTCAACAACCGATTTCTGGAGGTTGTGGCCCGTCTACCCCGTTCGCTTTCGCTGCGCGAAAACGACATCAAGGAGATCGTCAGGAAGAAGATCAGCCGGGGGAAAATCAACGTGCTGGCGACCATCGATCACGAAACGAATGGCACCGCACCGCTCCGCGTCGATATAGCGACGGCGAAGGCGTACGTTGCACTGTTGAACAAACTCCGGAGGGCCGTCAAGATTCGCGAGGCCGTGAAGCTTCAGCACCTGCTGCAGTTCTCGGAGATTTTCCAGCCGGAGGAGCTTGACAGGACGGATGAGCAGGAATGGGATGTTTTGCAGACTGCGCTCGACGGGGCACTGGACAGTCTGGCCGCGATGCGGCGAAAAGAGGGGGGAGAGCTGGAAAAGGATTTTACCGGGCGGCTCCAGCAGCTTTCTGAGCTGCTGGAGCGGATCGAGCAGTTGTCGAAAGAGCAGGTTCCACGGGAACGGGCCCGCCTCCGCGAGCGCATCGGGCAAATTCTGGATGGCGAGAAACCCGATGAAGGCCGTCTCGAGCAAGAGCTCGCGATCCTGGCCGACAAGCTGGATGTCACAGAGGAATGCGTTCGCTTCCGGAGCCACGTCAAGTTTTTCCGGCAGGTAATGGCAGGGGAAGAGGTTGCCGGGCGGAAACTGAATTTCCTCATACAGGAGATGAACAGGGAAGCGAACACGATTGGATCAAAGTCGAGCGACACCACCATTGCGCACCTTGTCGTGCAGATGAAAGAGGAGATGGAGAGAATCCGCGAGCAGCTGCAAAACATTGAGTAGCCATGGCACACGGCGCAGAAAGTCGCGGCAAGCTCATCGTGATTTCGGCGCCGAGCGGGGCGGGGAAAACCACAATTGCACGCGCCATCCTCGAGCGAAATCCGTCGCTCGGGTTCTCTGTCTCAGCAACAACACGCGCAAAGCGCGCATCGGAAGTTGAGGGTCGGGACTATTTCTTCCTCACACGGGAGGAGTTCCTTCGAGCGGTGGAAGCGGGGGAGTTTGTCGAGTGGGAAGAGATCTACGGAAACTACTACGGCACGTTGAAGCGCGAAGTGGACCGCGCCCTGGAAAGCGGCCGGCACATCATCTTTGACATCGATGTGAAGGGTGGGCTCTCGGTCAAGAAACGGTATCCGGAGGCGCTCCTGATCTTCATTCGGCCGCCCGACATCGAAGTGCTCAGGGAACGGCTGCGGAACCGCCGCACGGAGGATGAAACGACGTTTGCCCGCCGGCTTGAGCGCGTGCCGATGGAACTGGCCATGGGCGATGCATTTGACGTTCAAGTTGTTAACGATGACCTCGACAGGGCCATCGGGGAAGTACAGGAGAGTGTCTATCATCATATTCATCAATCGTAGGGAAGGAACAAGGACATGGCCTTAAAGCCGATAGACCTGGAGTTTTTTAACAGGGAAGGGAAGAATGTCCACGAGTCGATCGTGGCGGCTTCGAAACGCGCGCGGCAGATTAACGAAGAGGTGAAGATCGAGTTCAACCAGCGAATCGAGCTGATCACCACGAAAACGGAATCGGAGACGGAGGAGAACGACGTCAATCCGGACCAGTTGCGCATCAGTCTCGAGTTTGAGAAGCGTCCAAAGCCAACGGATGTGGCGCTGGATGAACTTATTACAACCAAGCTCACCTGGAAGTACCGGGAGAAGGAAGTGGTAATTCCGTTGAAGGAAGAGGAAGACCTCACCGAAGCAGACGAGGACTGAGCCTCCACCTCATGGCCAGGGGGAATCATATCATTCTCGGGGTCACCGGGGGAATTGCGGCGTACAAAAGCGCGCACCTCGTGCGGGAGCTCGGGAAGACCGGCGCCGAAGTGCAGGTGGTCATGACGCACGCGGCGACGGAGTTTATTACCCCGCTGACGTTGTCGGTGCTCTCCCGGCGAGAGGTCATCATTGAGATGTTCCCCCCGGCGCCCGACCAGCCTACAACACAGTGGACCAAGCACATCGAGCTTGCGCTCTGGGCCGACGCAATGCTCATCGCACCCGCGTCGGCAAACACCATTGCGAAGATTGCCCACGGACTGGCCGATAATTTTCTGACCACACTTGCCCTGGCGCTCCGGTGTCCGCTGGTGATTGCGCCGACGATGGACGTGGACATGTACCGGAACGAGGTGACGCAGCAGAATGTTGCGCTGCTTCGGGAGCGCGGGTGCGTGATCATCGAGCCGGAGAGCGGCGAGCTTGCGAGCGGTCTGTCCGGTCCCGGGCGTCTGCCTGAAATCGACATTGTGGTCCAGAGCCTTCGCCGGGTTCTTGAGCACGCGCACCGTGATCTGGAAGGGAAGAGAGTGCTTGTTACGGCCGGGCCGACACAGGAGCCGATCGATCCGGTCCGGTACATCGGAAACCGATCGTCGGGCAAGATGGGGTTTGCGCTGGCTACGGCAGCGGCGCAGCGAGGAGCGGACGTGACGCTCATAAGCGGACCCGTGCAGCTGGCCACCCCTCGCAATGTCCGGCGTATTGATGTCGGCACCGCCGCGGAAATGGAGCGCGCGGTGATGCGGGAGTTCCCGTCGACCGACCTCCTGGTGATGGCCGCTGCCGTAGCCGATTTTGCTCCGGTGAGCACGTCCGCGCAGAAGCTCAAACGGGAGAACCTTCCCGGGGACCGGTGGGCAGTTGAATTGCGCCGCAACCCCGACATTCTTCGAAATGCCGGCGAGCGGAAAACGCACCAGATCCTTGTGGGGTTCGCGCTGGAGACGGACATGGGCCTCGCCAACGCGCGCAACAAGCTGGTCGCGAAACACCTCGACGCTATTGTGCTCAACAATCCGCTGGACGAGGGGGCAGGTTTCGGGGCCGACACAAACGTGGTAACCCTGATTACCGCTGCCGGAACGGTGGAACAATTACCGAAGATGTCGAAGTTCGATGTCGCGCACAGCATCCTGACCAGAATCGTTCCTCTCTTCCCCGGGGCATAGCGTGGCCGATATTCTCCCGGACATCGAGCAGCTTCTCCTGCAGGAACGCGAGCTGTTCGGTGAGTTGCTCATCATCGATGATCCCTCAGCACCGAAGGAGGTGCCCGTGGCAAAACCGAAGCCGCAGATGGTGGATGAGCCGCTGTTGTTCGAAATTCCCGCCCCGCCGAAACCTCCCCTTACCAGCGAGCCATGGGGTGTGACGACAACGCTCGACGAGCTCAATGCTCAGATCTGCACCTGCACGAAATGCTCGCTCAGCGAAACACGAACGAAGTTCGTCTTTGGCGTGGGAAATGCTCATGCAACTCTGATGCTGATCGGCGAAGCGCCGGGCGCGGACGAGGATGCGCAGGGGGAGCCGTTCGTCGGACGGGCCGGACAGTTACTGAACAAGATCCTCGAGGCTATTCACTTCAAGCGCGAAGAAGTGTATATCTGCAATATCCTGAAGTGCCGGCCGCCGGGAAATCGGAAACCGATGCCGGAAGAGGTGGAACAGTGTCTCCCATACCTGAGGAAACAGATCGCGCTTATCCAGCCGAAACTGATTCTCTGCCTTGGGTTGACTGCTGCCGAGAATCTCCTGGAGACCCGCGAAAGCCTCACGCAACTCCGAGGGAAGGTGCTGAGCTACGAAGGGACTCCCCTGATGGTGACGTACCACCCGGCAGCCCTGCTCCGGAATCCGAACTGGAAACGGCCGGCATGGGAAGATGTCCAGGCGGCCAGGAAACTGCACGATGAGCTTGTGGCAAAGAATGCACGCTGAAGGTGACGCATGGCAGAGGTGACTTCACGACGGGGGATTGACCTGGTGTCGGAGCGCGGGGCGGCCGAGGGGCGCATCCCTCCTCAGGCTGTGGATATCGAGGAGCAGGTGATTGGTGCCATGCTTCTGGAGAAGGAAGCGATCGCCAAAGTGATCGAGGTCCTGGACGAAGAAGCGTTCCATTCGGAAAAGAACAGGAAGATCTATCAGGCCCTCCTGTCGCTTTTCGACCGGGGCGAGCCCGCGGATTCAATTACCGTAGCGGAGGAATTGCGACGCCGGGGGCAGCTTGAAGCGGCCGGAGGTGAAACATACCTGGTTGAGTTGACGATGAAAGTGACCTCGGGCGCAAACGTGGAGTATCATGCCCGCATCGTCCTTGAGAAGGCGCTCATGCGCAAGCTGATCGGCGAGTCGAGTGCGATTGCGGCACGGGCATACAGCCAGACGGAAGATGCCTTCGACCTTCTGGACCAGGCCGAGCAGGCAATCTTCAAGATCTCCGAGTGGCGGCTGAAACGGAACTACGTCTCGATGGACAAGGCGGTCCACGACACGCTGGAGATGCTCGAAAGCATTCATGGCAAGCATGGCGGGGTGACGGGTGTGCCGACGGGGTTCCGGGACCTTGACGCCCTGACGGGCGGCTGGCAGAATTCCGATCTGATCATCGTCGCAGGTCGGCCCAGCTCGGGGAAAACGGCGTTCGCGCTATCGCTGGCCAGCAATGCAGCGATGCACAAGATCAAGCCGACCCCGGTGGGCATTTTCTCCCTGGAAATGTCGACGCAGCAGCTGATCATGCGTCTGCTCTGTGCCGAGGCGCGCGTTGACGCGCACGCTGTGAGAACCGGCAGGCTTCCGGAAGACGACTGGAAGCGTCTCAGTATCGGGGCGGGGCGGCTCGCCAAGGCGAACATCTTTGTTGACGATTCGGCGAGCCTCGGCATCCTGGAGTTGCGCGCGAAGGCACGCCGGCTGAAGGCGGAACACAACATCGGCCTTGTCATCGTCGATTATCTCCAGCTGATGCAGGGTCCCAGAAGCGCCGAGAACCGCGAAAAGGAAATCTCCGCGATCTCGAGGTCGCTCAAGGCGCTTGCCAAAGAACTGAATATTCCCGTTGTAGCATTGTCGCAGCTGAGCCGGGCGGTCGAAGGGCGGACGGACAAGCGGCCGATCCTGTCGGACCTGCGGGAATCCGGTGCGATTGAGCAGGATGCGGACGTGGTGATGTTTGTCCATCGTCCGGAGATGTTTCTTGATCCGAAGTCGGAAAAGGCGGCGGAAGCACAAGGAAAAGCAGACATCATCGTGGGAAAGCAGCGTAACGGCCCGATCGACGATGTTACGCTGGCCTTTGTCCGCCGCTATGCGAAATTTGAAAATCTCGCCTTGCCCAGCTTCGAGCAGCTTCCTTCCGGGCCCGAGGAGACACCGTTTTGAAGCCCATGCGCACGTCAGGCAGATCCCGGCGCGAATTTCTCCGCAGAGCAGCCTTTGCGGCAGGCGGACCGCTGCTCCTCGCTCCCTCAGCCGGTCTCGGCCGTCTCCTGGGGCGCACGCAGGCTGCTGAACCGACGGAAGACGAGAAAGTTTTCCAGGCAACAATGGCCCTCGCCGCAAGAGAGGGGCTTGGAAACAAGCCAATCGGAGATGTTGTCGCCGCCTTTGGATTTTCTTTTCTCGGCATTCCCTATGTCGCCCATTCGCTGGAAGCGCCCGGCCCTGAATGCCTGGTGGTAAACCTCCGCGCTTTCGACTGCACCACCTTCATGGAGAATTGCCTCGTTCTGGCGCGCTGCGTAAAACTGAAGATAACCTCCTTCAACGAGTACAGGCGCCAACTGCAACTCGTCCGCTACCGTGGCGGCGTGATCGACGGATACGCGAGCAGGCTCCATTATTTTACCGATTGGGTCCATGACAACGAACAGAAGAAGGTTTTGCAGGATGTTTCGGAGTCGGTCGGCGGCAGGCGGGCGGAGAAGGTTATCGATTTCATGTCGACGCACCCTTCGTCGTACCGTCAACTGAGTGATACCGCAACTGTGCGGAAAATCAGGGACGTCGAGAAGCGATTGGCAGCCCGGGGATATCCGTTTGTCGGGAAGGACCGGGTGCCTGACGTGCTGGGAAACATCCGGAATGGCGACCTGATTGGAACGTCAACATCGAAGGCCGGAATAGACGTGTCGCACACGGGGATTGCGGTGCGGAAGGACGGGACGGTGAAGTTTCTGCACGCACCCCTTTCAGGCGGCACGGTTCAAGTATCAGAAGGCTCTCTGGCGGACTACCTGGCCGGGCATAGCGCGATGACGGGTATCGTTGTTGCCCGGCCGCTGGAACCGCAGCGATGACGGACAGGCGGAGCACGGGCGATGCTTTGTAACTCATTTCACCAACAATACGAGGGGAACAACCCATGAAAGGGACTGCAATGCGCCGGGCGATCGGCGTGCTCATCATCCTTGCGTTTGCCGCAGGTGCATATGCTCAGGGTCTTTACTGGGAGAGCAAGGGTTCAGGCGCGGCCGGGGAGAAGTCGTCCAAGCACTACTATATGCCAAAGATGTTTAAGAGCGTGGAGGATGAGAACGGAACGGTCGTGATCTTCCGTCTGGACAAGGAGGTTCTCTACACGATCCATACGAAAGAGAAAACATACCGGCAGGTAACATTCGCCGAGATGGAAGCGGCAATGAAAAAAGGTGGTGAGAAGCTTGACAAGAAGATGGCGCAGCTGCAGAAGCAGATGGAAAGCATGCCGCCGGAGCAGCGGAAGATGATGGAGGACCGGATGGGTGCGTTTATGCCGGGTAAGGGAAAAGACCAGAAGATCGAGGTCATCCCTACCGGTGATCGGGCGTCCATCAGCGGTTTCCCGGCTGTGAAGTATGTCATCAAACGAAACGGCAAGGAGATGTTGGCTCTCTGGACCACAAAGGAACTCAAGGGCTATGACGCCATGAGGGGCGATTTCGACCAGTTTATGAAGCGCAGCATGAGGATGAGTCCTATTGCCAAGGGAAT
>DAIUKN010000070.1:0-9334 GCA_036848195.1 Bacteroidota bacterium | reverse complement strand
TGCGGGCGTCCTTCTCAATCAGGTCCCACTTGTTGACCGCGATGACCGCCGCCCTCCCGCGCTCCACAACGGTTTCAATGATACGGAGATCCTGATGTTCCGTCCCCATCAGGGCATCCAGGAGGATGATTGCCACGTCACATCGCTCGATGCTTTTGAGTGTCCTCACGGCACTATAGAACTCAACGCTCTCTTTGATTTTGCCTTTCCTGCGGAGACCTGCCGTATCGACGAGGAGGATCTCCTCGCCGTGATACCGGAGGACGGCGTCGATTGGATCGCGCGTAGTCCCGGGGATATCCGTCACGATGTGGCGGTTCTCCTGCAGAAGGGCATTGACGAAAGAGGATTTGCCAACATTGGGTTTTCCGATGACGGCAACACGCAGGCGGGTCTCGCCCGATTCTTCGGGCAGCGTTGAAGAGTCCCGGGTGACCAGGTCGAGCAGGTCACCGATCTTTCGACCGAGCAGAGCGGATGCAGGGATCGGCTCGCCGAGTCCGAGCTTATAGAACTCGCCGAGCATCGCCTCCCGGTTCTCGTTGTCTATTTTGTTCACGACGAGAACCACCTTCTTTCGGGAGCGCCGGAGGATGTCGGCAATATCGGAATCGCCCGGCTGGGGGCCTTCGAGGCCATCCACGATGAAAACGACAAGATCCGCCTCCTCAATCGCTATTTGCGCCTGCTCCCTGATGGCAGCTTCAATGACGTCCTCCGATGCCGGGACGAAACCCCCGGTGTCGACGAGCGTAAGCTTCCTTCCGGCCCACTCCGTTTCGGCGTAGTGACGATCGCGAGTGACACCGGGCATATCATGGACGATGGCGTTCCGCTTGCCGATGAAGCGGTTAAACAGGGTGGATTTGCCGACATTCGGCCGCCCGACAAGAGCGACGAGCCAGTGGGACATCAGGAGTAACCGGAGGATTTCTTGTAAGATACGGAGAACCGGTGCGACATACAAGGATGCGGCGCCTGCATCATGCCGGCGTCATTTGTCGCATTGTGGGGAGGCAAATCGATGGACGGAGGCGAGCGCCTCGTTCAGCTTTTCAAATCCTGCAGATTTCGAAATGTAGGCGGTCGCGCCGTTCGCCGTGGCAAAAGCAACGTCCTCCGGCCGGTTGGAAGAGCTCACAACGACGACGGGGATATCTTTCAGGCCGTCGTCGCCTTTCATGATCCGGAGCACCTCCTTCCCGTCGACGCGGGGAATGTTGAAGTCGAGAAGCACCAGATTCGGGCGCGGGTGCTGGCTCCGATCGGCATACTGGTTCCGCTGGTAGAGGAAGTCGATCGCCTCCTGACCATCGCGCACGACAAAGAGTTCCCCCGGTACGCCGTTCCGTTTGAGGATATACCGCGTGAGCCTGAGATGCTCGAAATTGTCTTCAACGACGAGGATTCTTACGGGCTTGTCCATACCGAAGAAAGGGTAGAGGTTTTTTCCCTCAATTACAATCTTGCCACTTGTCCTCGTTCTTCCTACGTTATGCGGGACAGGAAGGGAAACTATGATACTCACCATTCACACGGACAACCCCGAGACGCGGGTGATCAGGAGAGCAGCGGAGATTCTGGCATCGGGCGGCATCATCATCTACCCCACCGACACGGTCTATGGACTCGGTTGCAGCGTTGAGAACAAAAATGCCATCGAGCGGATCCACCTGGTCAAGCGCCAGCGTTCCGACAAGCCGTTCAGCTTCGTTTGTTCAGACCTGACGCACATCAGCGAATATGCGCATGTCAGCAACGCATCCTTCAAGATCATGAAACACCTCATCCCCGGCCCCTACACGTTCATCCTTCCGGCCACGCGGATGAAACAGCTTCCGAGAATCCTTGTTTCGAAAAGGAAGACCGTGGGCATCAGGGTCCCTGACAGCAAGGTTTCGCTTGCGATCGTCCGGGAGATCGGTCACCCGATACTCAGCACGAGCGTCACAGACGAGTCCGGCAATCTGCTCAATGTTCCCGCGAACATCGCGGAGACGTTCCGCAATACCGTGGATCTGATCATTGACGGCGGCACACTTGTCTCGGAGCCCTCAACCGTTGTGGACCTCACCGGCGACGAGCCGAAGGTGGTGCGTCAGGGAGCGGGAGATATCTCGATGTTCGGGAGTTGAGCGCCCCCTTCCAGATGCTCCAGTTCTTCGAAGAGATCGGGATGGGTCAAGGCAGGATGCAGGAGTGAGAGTATCTTTGCATTCGAAAGCCGGCGAGACAGACGCCCCGCCGACCCTGACCACGGAACATCGGTCAGATACTTCCTCTCCACCGCCCATGCGGCGATGGTCCCCCACTGCACGGGCATGCCGTCTGTCACGATGAAATCCTCCGACCGGATCGGTGACTCCAGGCCCGCGACAATTGCGGCCGCAAGATCATCAGCGTGAACAAGATTGACGTAAGCCGACGCGCCCGGGATCCTCCCCCATCGCAGCCAGTCGAGCGGGTTCCTGCCGGGCCCGTAGATCCCGGCGCTGCGCAAGACAAGTGCACCCGCCCCTTGCAGAAACGACTCTCCCGCTACACGCGCAGAGACAACGTCGAGCGGTGCCGCTTCCGTTACGATCTCACCCTCTTGCTGCTGCAGATAGGATGACGTCGTACCGATGACGACGGTCCTCTCAAATGCGGTGGCGCGGGACTGCGCAAATTCCTGGACGGCCGGCAACGGCACAGGAGGAAAGAGCCATACTAATCCCCACGTGGGCGTGATGTTGGGGAAGGTCCTTTGGTCCTCGAGATCAAATCGAATCCACCGGAGGTCAGGGGGAAGGTTGGGATGATCAGGAGACCTGCGGCTTGTGGCGGCCACTTCGTATCCGGCCCGGAGAAGCCGTCGGATCAGAAACTGCCCCGTGTAACCGGCTCCGAGGATGGTCACACGCCGTCGGGGTTTCACTGCAGTTGACACAGGATCTCCTTGATCTTTTTCCCTGTACCGCGGACTTCAGTCCGTGCCCTTGAAAACTCGCGAGCTGAAGCTCGCGGAACACAGGTCGGGGCAGTCAGTTCACCCCCAACCTGGTGATCTTATGGATGTGCACGGCCTTCCTCCTCCCTTCATCCAACGGCTCCACGATCATGACTAAGAATTGCTCCCCGTATTCAAACACATCCAGCAGGTCCCGGTAGCCCTCGTCGGTCAGACCGGAAGATTGAAGATAGACCGTCACCTGCGAAATCGGCCAGTAGGAGTATCGGCACTCCTCGAATCCCTGTGCGGTCCCATAGTCGTCGGGAAGAAAGGCGAGAACTCCGATGCTCTCCGCCTTTTCTCTTTCCGATTCCCAGGCGTGAAGCAGTCTGTCGTAGTTTACGTAGATTGCCGTGAGCAACGAAGGATAGGTCATTGGTCTCGATCCTGGACGTCAGCTGGATCTGCCCCCCTCCAAGATGATCGCGCCGGCTGTGACGCAGTGTGTTTTACGTCGCCCCGGGGGAGCAACGTGTTGACAGGAAAACATCCGCTCGGTCTCCGGTGGCTATGGCGAAATGTGAGGTCGGTCCGGTGTTCGATTCCCCAGAAGGGTATTGCGTCTATTGATCAGCCGGCCCCTTTTTCCGAAGGACGCACCAAGAGTGACGCGATGATGCCGATCGCAAGAACCGTGAGCACGGCACCGAGAAGATAGAAATTGAAGTACTCGCCCAGCACCTCCTTCAGCCATTTCGCTGTGAGCATTTTGACTCCGACCAGCAGCAGGATCATCGCCAAAGCCGGTTTGAGGTATTTGAACTTTGTGAGCATACCGGCAAGAGCAAAATAGAGCGACCGCAAGCCCAGCATGGCAAACACATTGCTGGTGAAGACGAGAAACGGATCCGCCGTTATCGCAAAGATCGCTGGAATGGAATCCACAGCAAAGATGAGGTCTGTCGTCTCAACCATGACGAGTGCCAGCGCCAGTGGGGTAATCATCAATGTGCCCGGTCTGGTTCTGGAGACAGCTTCGTCAGGTTCTACCGGCGAACCCGGTACTTCGCTTTCGTGAGACGCCGGAGAACCCGCGCGCACGAGAAAATGCTCGCCGTGATAGCGGGATGTGACCGGGATAAGTCTCCTGGTCAGCCTGATGATTATATTCTGATTGGGGTCACTGTTTTCTGATCTCATGAAGAACATCTTGAGTGCCGTGATAATCAAGAAGCACCCGAACAGATAGAGAATCCAGTGAAATTCAGCTATCAACGCTGCTCCGATGACAATCATGACGGCCCGCATGGCTAATGCGCCAATGATCCCCCAGAAGAGTACCCTGTGCTGGTATAGTGCCGGGACTGCAAAGAAGCCAAACACCATGGCAATGACAAAGATGTTGTCAACGCTCAGAGACTTCTCGACGATATAGCCGGTGATGTATTTGATCGTTGCGGATTGACCATCGTTGATTGTGGCATCGACGGCGTCAATCGAATCACCGAGTCCCAGCCAATGATGCTGGTAACCATAATACACAAAGACGGCAAAACCAAGGCCCAAAGCGATCCAAAGGGCGGACATCAGCAGAGCTTCTTTCACCGACACGACGTGGGCCTTCCGGTGCAACACACCGAGGTCGAGCGCGAGCAACGCAAGGACAAATACGATGAAACCAGACCAGACAACGATCATACATTCTCCCGTTGTTTACAGCCGCATGAAAAGCACGATGAAACAATCCCAGAGTGAGGGAGTCCGCGGAAGCGGGCGAAGTCCGCTCTGACGGCACGACGAGGATCCTGTCACTACGAGAAAGCCACGGGGCGAGACGGGGGACCTCTTGGTCTCGAGCCTGCCCAAAAAAAAGAGCACCAAGAATAGTTGGTGCTCAGTTGTCGGGGCGCCGGGATTTGAACCCGGGACCTCTTGGTCCCGAACCAAGCGCGCTACCGGGCTGCGCTACACCCCGAGTTGGAACTGCAAAACTCACTTCACTGTGAAGATACGAAGTTATTCAAAAGATTGCAAACCCTGCGGTATCACTGCAATGTTCCGGCGATGAAATCCCGCCTGATTTGCTCCGCGACGTCAGCCGCAGAGCGGGATTCATCCATCGCGATCCACTGTATCCTGCCGTCGCGCCGGAACCATGTGATCTGCCTCTTGGCGTATCTCCGGGAATTCTGCTTGAACTGCCGGAGCATCTCTTCGTACCCGGTCTCTCCCCTCCGGTAGGCAAACACTTCGGCGTATCCTACCGTGTTGAGGGAATTCATCCGATCCGTGTATCCCCGCTCCACAAGTGCGTCAACTTCGGCGACAAGTCCGGCTCCGATCATCTGGTCGCACCGGCGCTCAATCCTCGCGTAGAGAACGTTCCGATCCCAGCGCAAACCATACATCCGCGGTTTGAAATCGATCGTCACCGTGCTTTCCCGCTGGATGCGAGAAAGAGCTCTTCCTGTCAGGTGGTACACTTCCAGGGCTCTCATGACGCGTCGCGGCTTTGTCGGGTCAATGCGGCCCGCTGTTTCCGGATCGATTCTCCACAACTCCTCAACGAGCGGACCGATACCGGCAGACTTCAGGCGACGCTCCAGAATCTCCCTGAACTTCGGGTCCGCTCCGGGGCCTTCGAAGAACCCATCGATGAGCGACTGCACGTAGAGACCGGATCCGCCGACAACGATGGGCGTCCGCCCCCGACGGAAGATCTCATCGATGACGGCTCTCCCGCGGACCCCAAATTCACCCGCATTGTATTCGGCATCGGGGTCCACCTCGTCGACAAAATGGTGTGGCACACTCACCCGATCGGCCAGTGAAGGCTTCGCAGTTCCAATGTCCAGATAGCGATAGAGCTGACGGGAATCGGCAGAGAGGATTTCACCATTCAGAAGATGCCCGAGCTCAAGTGAGACTGCACTCTTCCCGCTTGCAGTTGGGCCGACAAGGACGAGAACGCGGCGTTGGTGCGGCATTGCTGATTCGTGTTACCAGCCCATCTTCCCAACCAGAGGGACGAACTTGAAACCTTCGTAGACCTTCCGGTCGTAATGCTCCCCGCGACGACTGGCGACGACGAGCGACTGGATTTCCATGTCCCCGACGGGGATCACAATTTTTCCCCCGTCGGCAAGTTGCTTAAGGAGGGGCGGGGGAATTTCGGGAGCACCCGCTGTAACGATGATCCCGTTGAACGGCGCAAATTCGTTCCAGCCCACGGTGCCATCGCCACCTTTCGATGCAATCCGATACCCGAGCTGCTCGACGAGTTTTCTCGCGCCGGCGAGCAGCTCGAGATCCCGCTCGATCGTGTAGACGCGGGCGCCCACTTCCGCGAGGATGGATGCCTGGTATCCAGAGCCCGTCCCCACTTCCAGGACCTTGTCCCCTTCCCTCACCGATAGCGCCTGAGTCATGTAGGCGACGGTATAGGGTTGTGAGATGGTCTGGCCGTTTGCGATCGGGAGCGCTGAGTCCTCGTACGATCGTGTTGTGAACGGTTCAGGGACGAAAAGATGGCGCTCGATTTTCCCCATCGCACGAAGGATCTTTTCGTCGGTTATGCCACGTTCCCGCAGCAACTCCACCATTTCCGCCCGTTCACGGGCAAATCTGCTCATGCACAGAACCTTTTATGAGCTTGTCCTGAGGGAGCGCCAAACAGAAGCGAACGAACGATCTGTAGGGACACTCAGGCGCGATTTCAGCTCTTTTCTGAGGACTGCAGGCGTCAATCCACGATACAGCGTTCCGTTTTCGGCGATAGAGACGGTGCCGAACTCTTCAGAAACAATCACGACCACGACATCGGCCTGCTCGGAGATGCCGAGTCCGGCTCGGTGGCGTGTCCCCAGCAACTGCCCTTCCCAGGACGTCAGACTGGAGAGCGGGAGGGTGCATCGAGCCGCTTCGATGAGCCGGTCCTTGATCACCACAGCTCCGTCGTGCAGAGGCGAACGCGGGTTGAATATCGACAGCAGCAGCGACCGGCTAACTTGTGCTTCTAAACGGGTTCCGGTCTCGGCGTGCATCCTGATTCCCGTAGCCCGAGTGAAGACAATCAGCGCACCAAACTTTTTTCTGGAAAGCTCCGTGACCGCGCCAACCACCTCATCGATGGACTCGTCCACATTCAGCTTCAAGAAGAAGCGAACGATGGGATTTCGCCCTACCAGCACCAGCAGACGACGGAGCTCAGGCTGAAAGAGGATGATAAAGGCGATGACCCATATGTCGGTCAAAGTCCGGAGGATAGAACTCATCGCGCGCAGATTCAGCGCCTGCGCCAGGAAGGAGAAGAGGAGAACAAGGAGGAGACCGACAAGAATCTGGATGGCGATCGTTCCGCGCATCGCCACATAGAGCCGGTAGGAAATGAGCGCAACAAGGGCGATATCGATGATATCGACCAGATCGACGGTCAAAAAGCCAATCTTGAACAGCTCCATGGCTTCAGTTCAAACGGGGCTATTGTTTCCAATCCGGCACATTGTGCGTTTCTTGCCGGATGGCATCCGCAACTTGTGCGGCACGCTTGACCGACTTCACGTCGTGAACCCTCAAGATGTTAGCGCCACGGAAAACAGCAGCGACGACGGAAGCCAAAGTGCCTTCTAATCGTTCTTCGATGGGAAGGTTCAAAATATTGCCGATGAAAGACTTACGTGAAGTTCCCACAAGTAGAGGATAGCCGAGCGATGCAAATAGTGAAAGCCCTGCGATGAGACGAAGATTGTGCACCAGGGTCTTTCCGAAACCTATCCCCGGATCTATCATCATCTGCCTGATTCCAGCACGTTGACCGAGTGAGAGACCTTCGGAGAGGTAGTCCCTGATTTCGCCAAAGAGATCGACGTACTCAGGGTTTTGCTGCATGGTTTTCGGGGTCCCTCGTATATGCATCAGGACAGCCGACGCCCCCGCTCCCGCCACGACATCTGGCATCGCCGGGTCGGCATGAAAACCGCTGATGTCGTTGACGACGACGGCACCCGCAGCCATGGCCTCACGCGCGACCCCAGACTTGTACGTATCGACCGAAATGGGAATATCTGTCAGGGAAGCCACCTTCTCAATGACAGGGATAATGCGTTTGAGCTCCTCATCCACGGAGATTGGCTCCGCCCCGTCGCCGTAGGCCCTCCCCTTCGGCCGAGTGGACTCTCCGCCTATGTCCAGGAAATCGGCCCCTTCTTCCACCATCCGGATTGCGTGTTCCACAGCGCTCCCGGGACTGAGGTACCTTCCGCCGTCAGAAAAGGAGTCCGGAGTTACGTTAAGAACGCCCATGATGTGCGTCCGCGACGAAAGATCGTAGATTCTCTTCCCGAATTGATAGACGAAGCGGGTATTCTCTTTTTTTTTTGGCTGCACCATACGCCCGAAAGGAAGTCCACGTTCACCCGTGTACGCAGAAGAGCCGCCGTTCCGAGAAAAGAAAAGGTGATCACTGGCGATCACCCTTGGCGCTTCAGGACGGACGCTTTGCGGTTCTGACCGCACGCCTCTTCGCTTTGGCCCTTTCGGTAGCCTTCTTGTGTTTCTTGTTGACCACTCGCGTCTTCTTATTCATTCTTCCTCCGATGAATTCGTGCTTGAAATATAGCCGTCACTTCGAATGATCCGTTCGATTTCGCCCACATGCTCAAGTTTTGGGATCACACCGGAAAGATACTCCTTGATCATGAGAAGCCGTTCGTTTTCGGAACTTGCTTCGAGCAACTGCTGGCGCAGCAGGAGATCCATCCCGGCTTTCTGCGCGAGAAGGAAGGATAGCTCTGAATCGAGACGTCCCTCTTCAACCTCTTCGGCCTTCTCCCGGTACACGAGGTTCACCAGGATATTGTAGAGCCGGATGGTCTCATCGGCAAGCTGCCGGTCGACCGTCTCCGCTGCCGGCGCGAGATATTCAACGTGCCCGACAAGATAGGGTGCTCTCTCCTTTTCCGTCCGGCGGACGCGGTACCGCCTCTTCCCTTCCACCATGATGTCCATCCGCCCGTCGTCGTACATCTTCAGCAGAGAGACAACGACGGCGGTACATCCGATGCCGGAGATTTCCCCTTCCCGCAGCAGGTTCACGCCGAATTCCCGGTCGTCTTTCATGCATTCGCTGACAAGGACCTTGTACCGCTCTTCAAAAATGTGCAACGGGAGCCGGGCGTGCGGGAACAGCACCACCTGGAGCGGAAACAAGGAGAGCAACTCCTCGCTCATCGCAATCTCGTCCTCTGCTGCGCGTCATGATAGCCAATTTCACGTTGAACTTCAAGAATAAAAATCCCGTCCCTTTCCGGCAGATGAAAAAGGACGGGAGTTCTAAAGCCCCTCGACCTCGCCATCAGGGCGCGGGTTCACAGGAGTCGAAGAGGGGGCCGGGTTCAGTCCTCG
>DAIUKN010000069.1:0-9381 GCA_036848195.1 Bacteroidota bacterium | reverse complement strand
GACACTCAACCGGCCGCCACCTAGATTGGCACCGAGACGGCGGGAGCGGGGCGCAAGCGCCGTCCCGCCACGCCCCGGCACCACGCACTCCACACCCCCCGCAAAAGGCAATCCAGCTCGAGAAGGGCCAGGAGATTATTGTTCAGATCACGAAGGAACCCGTCGGCAAGAAGGGGGTCCGCGTGACCTCCGAAGTCTCGCTCGCCGGCCGGTACCTCGTGCTCCTCCCGTTCGACGGCAAGGTGGGGATTTCGAAGAAGATCACCACCTTCAAGGAGAAACGCCGTCTCCGGAGAATCGTCCAGAGCATTCTCCCGGAAGGGTTTGGCGTCATCATCCGGACGGTGGCAGACGGCAAGGAAGAGGATGCCCTGAAGACGGATCTCGAAGATCTGATCAAGACCTGGCGCGAGGTGGAGAAATCGGTAAAGACGGAGAAGGCACCCTGCCTGCTCTACAAGGATATGTCCACCACATCAAGCGTTATCCGCGACCTCTTCTCGAACGATGTCTCCCGCGTGGTCGTCGACTCCAAGAGGCTCCACAAGGAAATCCGTGCGTACATCAAGTACACGTCGCCGCAATTGCTGGAGAAGATCGAACTGCATCGCGACAAGGCTCCCATCTTCGACGTCTACGGCGTAGAGAAGGAGCTCGAAACGTCGCTCAGCAGGAAGGTCTGGCTGAAGAGCGGCGGATACATCATCATCGAGCCGACAGAAGCGATGGTGGTCATCGACGTGAACAGCGGCCGGTACGCCGCGAAGAAGGAGCAGGAGCAGAACTCCCTCCGGACCGATCTCGAGGCGGCACGTGAAATCACCCGCCAGCTCCGGTTGAGGGACCTCGGGGGCATCATCGTATGTGACTTCATCGACCTTGACGATGAGAGGAACAAACGGAAAGTGTACGAGGAGCTGAAGAAGGAGTTCCGCAGGGATCGGGCAAAGGTGACGGTGCTGCCGATGACCGAATTCGGCCTCGTGCAGATCACCCGGCAACGCGTCCGTCAGAATATCCTCCACAGTTTCACCGAGCCGTGCCCGGCGTGCGGCGGTTCCGGCCTGGTCCGGTCGAAAACAACGACGCTCAACCAGCTTGAACGCTGGATCCGCCGGTTCAAGACGGAGACGCACGAGAAACGTCTGGTCATCCGGGTCCATCCGGAGCTTGCGTTTCTGCTGAAAGCCGGAACTATCAGCCGGCTTCGTCGGATCATGATTAAATACCTTGTCTGGATCAAGCTGGAATCCGACCCTGCGATTCCTCTCGGCGAATTCCGCTGCATTTCCGTCACACAGGGGAAAGACATCACCGAACTGTACAAGTAGACGATCGCGATGAACCTCAAGAGGACGGCGTTCACCGAAATCCATAAACGGCTCGGCGCCAAGATCGTTGAGTTCGCGGGATTTGAGATGCCGGTGCAGTACGGCGGAATCGTCGAAGAGCACCGTCGCGTGCGCGAGAGCGTCGGCGTGTTCGACGTTTCACACATGGGTGAAGTGGAAGTCCGTGGCAGAGACGCGCTGGCGTTCATCCAGAAGATCACGGTCAACGACGCAGCAAAGCTGACCGAAGGTCGCGTGCAGTATTCCGCCATGTGCTACCAGGACGGCGGGATCGTCGACGACCTGCTTGTGTATCACCGGGGGGATCACTACATGCTGGTGATCAATGCGGCGAACATCGACAAGGACATCGCCTGGATGCGCGGCAACCTTGCCGGCGATGTGACACTCACAGACCGGTCGGACGCACTGTCGCTGATTGCCGTCCAGGGACCGGCGTCGCTGAAGACGGTGCAGAAGCTGACGCGGACCGATCTCTCCCTGCTGGAATACTATCATAGCGTTCGCGGCACCGTTTCGGGCGTCGACATGCTGATCTCGCGCACGGGGTACACGGGGGAGCTGGGCTTCGAACTCTACTTCCCGTCCGATATCCCGACCGGTGAGAAGGTCTGGAACGCAGTCATGGAAGCAGGAAAGGAATTCGGGATCGGGCCGGTGGGGCTCGGGGCACGCGACACGCTCCGCCTGGAAATGGGCTTCTGTTTGTACGGCCACGACATCGATCAGACCACGCATCCGCTCGAGGCCGGACTGGGATGGATAACCCGGCTCGACAAAGGGGACTTCAACGGCCGGGCGGCCATCCTGAAAGCGAAGGAATCGGGACTGAAGCGGAAGCTGGTGGGATTCAGACTCGACAGCAAGGGATTCCCGCGGCAGGGCTACCCCCTCCAGGCCGGCGGACAGACGACAGGGATCGTGACCTCAGGAACCTTCTCTCCCATCCTGGACAAAGGGATCGGAATGGGATACGTCGGAATGGAGCACTCAAAGCCGGGCACAGCTATTGCGGTCATCATCCGGAACACGCCGGTTCCCGCGACGGTTGTGGCACTCCCGTTCATCAGGAACACCGCCTCATGAGAATCGACTTTCATTTCACTCCAAACCAGGCTGACGAGCTGACACTCCGCGATAAGACCGTGGTGGTGATCGACGTGCTCAGGGCCAGCACATCCATCGTCACCGCTCTGAGCAACGGCGCCCGCGAGATCATCCCGGCGACCACGGTAGAATCCGCGATGAAGATTTCCGGAAACCTCGCGGGGAACATGGTGCTCCTCGGCGGCGAACGGAACGGCAAGCGGATAGAGGGATTCAACCTCGGCAACTCTCCCCTGGAGTACACCGAAGAGCGGGTGAAGGGGAAGGCTATTATCTTCACGTCGACCAACGGCTCACAGGCGATTGTGCGGGCCCGCTACGCCCAGGAGCTCGTCGTCTGCGGCTTCATCAACATCTCCACCGTCGCCGATTTCCTCCGCGAGCGACCGCGTGATGTGGTGATCGTTTGCGCCGGGAGGAACGGCATGTTTTCGATGGAGGATACGGTCTGCGGCGGGATGTTGCTGTCTCGCGTCGTCGACGAGGCGGCAGCGGAGACGAGCCTGTCGGACGGGGCGATGGCAGCCATGGTTCTCTCCCGGAGTTACGGCAAAGGTCTCCTGAAGATGGTGAAAAGCACGGAACACGGGCGGTATCTCGAAGAGATCGGATTTGGCGAAGACCTCAAAGTCTGCACCGCGGTCGATTCAGTGCCTGTCCTTCCGGTTCTTGAGGGGAACGTGCTCCGCCGCCGGCGAGAGCTCGAGAAGCGTGAGCCCGTCCCACAAACAGTAACTTCCTGAACAGTACCGGACAACGCATGGCTCCCAACGGTCGGCAACGGTCCGAGCCCGGCAAACGAGAGGCGCGCAGGCGGTCCCCGGACCGCCGGAATGCAATCATCGCGATCCTGATGATGGCGGCTGCGGTGCTGATGTTCATCGCGCTGGTTTCCTATGATCCCTCCGATGAAGCCAACACCGACATCCATCTGACCGACCTCTTCAAGGTATTCACGGGTGACCCTGCTGCCCGCGCGAAAGCCGACACGGCCCACAACTGGCTCGGGCTCGTCGGCGCCATCCTCTCCGACTTTCTGGTCAAATCGACAATAGGATACAGCGTCTTCTGCATTCCCGTGCTTGTCATGTTCTGGGGCTGGATTATTCTCCGGAAGGGTGATGTCCGGCAGGGAGTGACCATCACCAACTATACGTTGATCGGCGCCTTGCTCGTGTCGGCGGCATTCGGCATGCTGCGCCTGATTCTGGTCGGGAGCGCCCCCGGAATGGAGTGGAGCGGGGTGATGGGGGATTTCATTGCCACCGTTCTGGCCCAGCTGCTGGGGCGCGCGGGCGGAGCGGTTCTGCTGCTCGTCGCGATGTTGATCACGGTTGTCCTTGCCGTCGATCTCGACATTCATCAGACCCTTGACCGCGCCCGAAGGCTCTGGCTCACAGGCCGTGACCGTATCGCCCGGTGGCGCTCGGAACATGCCCTGCCCGGCGAAGAAAAGCTCCGGGGTGAGGAGGATGATGACGATCTGCGGCCCCGGACGAAGTCTCCGGTGAAAATCGCGCGCCCCCCCGACGAGGAACCGGCGCCCGAGGAGGCGAAGGGGGAGCCAGTGCGCTTCGCCTATCGAAAAACCGATGAGCATCCTCCGGCAGGGCAGACCCCTCCCAAACTTCCGACCCTTCAGGTAAAGCCGCTTCACGTGGAAGACGCCCCTCCGGCTGATGCTCCGGGAAAGGCGATCAGTGAAGAAATCGACTACGTGTTTCCCTCCGTCGAGCTCCTCGCGGCGCCGCGCCCCGGGAAGGAAGATGTCGACGAAGAGGAGTTGAAAGCGAATGCCGACCTTCTCCGTGAAACGCTGGCGCAATTTGACGTCGAGCTTGAAAGTGTGAGCGTCACGCCGGGCCCCGTCGTCACGCTCTACGAGCTGGTCCCTGCCAGCGGCGTCAAGATCAGCCGCATCGTCAGCCTGGAAAACGACATGGCGCTGAAGCTGGCGGCAAAGGGGATTCGCATCATGGCGCCCATCCCGGGGAAATCCGCCGTCGGGGTCGAAATCCCCAATTCGCACCGCTCTCTGGTAACCATACGCAGCGTCATCAATTCGAACACGTTCCGCGAATCCGCCGCGCACCTTCCGCTCGGCCTGGGCAAGACGATCGCCGGCGAGGTTTTTGCGGACGACCTTTCGAAGATGCCGCATCTGCTGATCGCGGGCTCGACCGGGTCGGGCAAGAGCGTGGGGATCAACACGATCATCGCCAGTTTGCTCTACCGTTTGCATCCCTCGGACCTCAAGTTCGTGATCATCGACCCGAAGAAGATCGAACTGGCCCAGTACGGGAAACTGAAGAACCACTTCCTGGCGATCTCCCCCGACGTGGACGAGGAGATTGTCACCACCCCGCACAACGCGGTGATGGTTCTCCGGGGAGTCGAGATCGAAATGGAGAAGCGTTACGACCGGCACGCCGCGGCGGGAGTCCGAAATATTGTTGACTATAACGAACGGATGAAGAGCGGCAGGCTCAAGAACACCGAAACGGTCACGCATGCCAAGATGCCCTACCTTCTTGTGGTCATCGACGAGCTTGCAGACCTGATGATTACCGCGGCACGGGAGGTGGAAGAGCCGATCGCACGGCTCGCACAGCTGGCGCGCGCGGTCGGGATCCATCTGATCGTGGCGACGCAGCGGCCGTCAGTTGACGTGATCACGGGCGTGATCAAGGCGAATTTCCCCGCTCGGATCGCCTACCAGGTTGCATCCAAGACCGACTCCCGCACGATCCTTGACATGAACGGCGCGGAACAGCTCCTCGGCAACGGTGACATGCTCTACCTGGCCAGCGGCAGCCCGAAGCCCGTCCGGCTGCAGAATGCCTATATTTCGCCGGATGAGGTCGACGCGCTCGTCGATCACATCGGCAGGCAGCAGGGGTACACGGCGCCGTTCAGACTTCCGTCGATCGTCGAAAAGAAGAAAGGCGGTGGCGCGTCGGGCGGCAACGAGCGCGACGAGTTGTTCGAAGAGGCGGCGCGTCTGATCGTGCGCCACCAGCAGGGATCGGTCTCGCTCCTGCAACGGAGGCTGAAGGTTGGGTACTCCCGTGCAGCGCGGCTGGTGGATGAGCTGGAGTCTGCAGGCATTGTCGGAGCGTACGATGGAAGCAAAGCCCGCGAGGTCCTCGTCGAATCTGAAGCGGAACTGGAGGCGATCCTCCAGCAGGAGCTGTAGGACACGGTCACAAGGAACTGGCGATCATCATGAACATACGCTCCTCCGTCATCGCTCTTCTGACCTGCGTCGCCTGTGCAGCCCCGGCTCTCGCGCAGACCGCAGAGGACGTGCTCGAGCAGGTCAGGAAGAAATACGAAACGGTCAACGATGCGGAGCTGAGATTCTCGCAGACTGTCCGCTTCTCATTGTCCAAAGTGGAACAGCGCCTCGATGGGACGCTTCTCATGAAGAAGGGGAATAAGTACCGGGTTGAGACGGATGAAATGACCGTGGTGACGGATGGTGAGACCGTTTGGTCCTATTCCCGCATCAACAATCAGGTGCTGATCGATCGTTTCAAACTGGACGAACGATCCTTCTCTCCCGAAAGGATCCTGATGGCTGCACCCGCCGATTTCAGCGCGAGCCTTCTCGGGCATGAGAAGGTGGGGAAGGTCGAGACCGTGGCGCTCAAACTTGTCCCGGTCACGGAGCAGTCCTTCCTTTCGGTCCTCAAACTGTGGGTGGGCGAGGGGGATCACCTGATCCGAAAGGTGGAGATGGCGGATGCGAACGGCAAGGAGACAACCTACATCGTTACAGAGATACGGATCAACACCGGGGTGACCGACGGCCGATTTACGTACAAGATCCCCGAGGGTGTCGAAACCGTCGACTTGCGCTGAGACCCCGGTGCCGCTCAAACGCTCCTGGACCGGTTCTCTCCGCGCGCTCTTCCGTCAAACCTCCACCCGCTTTGCACTGAGCGCCGCGGTCTCCGCGCTTTTTCTCTATCTGGCCTTCCGCGGCACCGATTTCCCAAAGCTGCTCCAAGCCCTCACGGGTGCCAATTACTGGTGGCTGCTGCTCAGCTTCTGTATCCTGATTCTGAGCCATAGTGTCCGCGCGTGGCGCTGGAGGTTCTTCCTCGATCCGACCAAAAAGGGGATCGGACTCCGCAATCTCTTCTCGGGAGTGATGATCGGGTACTTTGTGAACAACGGTCTCCCGCGGGCGGGAGAACTTGCCCGCCCCTACGTCATCGCCAAACTCGAATCGATCTCCGCAAGCGCGGCGCTGGGGACGGTGGTGGTGGAACGAATCCTCGATACCTTCGCCTTCATCCTGCTCATGCTCGTGATCCCGCTGGTCTACAACGGTCCCCTCCTCGAGTCCTTCCCCTGGCTCAACGACGCAGGGCTGATCGTTTCTTTCGTCATGCTCCCCCTCGTCGCATTCCTCGTCATCCTGATGATTCGGAGGGACTGGACCGACAAACTGGTGCACCAGCTGGCGAGGATCCTGCCGGACCGCCTGGGCGAGCGGGTGAATCGGACCGTTCATCTCTTCCTGGACGGGTTTCTGTTCCTGATGGACCCGGCCGCGACTGCGAAGATCTTCATGATGACCGTGGCGATCTGGGGGCTCTACCTGCTGATGATGTACGCAGCGTTCTTTGGGTTTGGCCTGAACGAACGGCTCGGGTTGCGCGCCGCCCTGGTCACGCTTGCCATCTCGAGTATCGGCGTTGCGATCCCGACACCCGGAGGAACCGGCACGTACCACGCCTTCACCTCCCAGACGCTCACCCGTCTCTTCGCCGTGGATCCCACTATCGCCCTCAGTTACGCAACGGCTACGCACGCTGTCAACTTTATCGGGACCTCGATCATCGGGGCCTATTTCTTTCTCAAGGACTACACATCCGCCGAGGAGGCGGTCAAGGTGGAAGCAGGAGACGGACGATGACCTCCCGGATCCGGGGGCTTCGATGGCTGACGATGCTCTGGTGCCTGCTCGCCTTTGTGGAGTTGTGCCAGTCCCAGCCGGCCGCAGGAGCCGGATCCCGATCTCGCGGCGGTTTTTCCGCGGGCATGGGTGTGATCTATGTGAATGCCGGGGATGTCATCGACCTTGTGAACAGCACGGCCGGCGCTCTCGAACGGGTTCCGTTATTCAAATCCGGTGTCGAGTTCTTTGGAGCCGGATCGATTCCCCTCAGCCACGACTGGCTGGTGAAAGTCGAATATGCGTACCAGCTGGCTTCCTTCAACACCACAACGACGGGGGGCCCGGCGGAATTTACGGTGCGCATTCACAGCCCCACCCTGATCGCGCAATACGTGCTGGCCGAACGGGGGCTCTACAATCTGAAGCTTGGAGCGGGCGCGGGTTTCTCCGTCGGCTCGCTGTCGGAACGCTATGTCTATATCGACAATAGCTTCGCCGGGTCCGGCCCGTCTCTGGTGCTCGACCTGGAAGCAAACACAGCGTTCGGAGAGGATTTCTACGCATTCCTGGGCGCGGACGCTCGCTGGCAGCTCATCGGTGAGCTGACGGACAGCGGCGGCCGCTCTCCGGGTGTTGCAGCAGACGGCAGCCGGCCGACACTCCACGTGTTTGGCGTCGGAGCCCGGCTCGGATTTACCTACTATCTCTTTTCATCATCAGAGGAGTCATTCCATGATACCATCGCGCGCCATCGCAGCCGTCCTTGCGGGGGTCCTGCTTCTTTTGATCCCCGCCGATCCGGTTCTCGCACAGACCAAACCAAAAGCAAAGGAGGAATCAAGGAACGTGGAGAGCAAAAAGGAATTCGCCGTCGTTGAGACGTCTCTGGGAACGTTTGAATTCGAGCTCTACCGGAGTGACGCCCCCAAGACCGTGGAGAATTTCGTGAAGCTTGCACAGAAGAAGTTCTTCGACGGGATGCGGGTCCACCGCGTTTCCAAAGGATTCGTGATCCAGAGCGGCGACGACAAATCCAAGGACCTCAAAAAGATGAATGAGTGGGGGACCGGCGGGAAGAGCATCTACGGGAAGGATTTTGCCGACGAGCTCAACCCGGCCACGCCAAGCTATAAGGAAGGATATAAGAAAGGGGTGGTGGCGATGGCGAACCGGGGGCCGAACACGAATTCAAGTCAGTTCTTCGTCATGCTCGCGGACCTGGACCGGATGCCCAAGAACTACACGATCTTCGGCAAAGTCATCCGCGGAATGGAAGTCGTCGAGAAGATCGGCGAAGTCGAGATCATCCCGGGTATGATGGGCCCGACCGACGGCCGGCCGAAGGAGGATGTGGTGCTCAAAAAGGTAACGATCACCAAGACTCCGACGGGCACGAAGTAGGACGGAGACAACGCCCCATGCCAGGGGGAGGACTGACCTTCGATGATCTGGACAGCGCCCTGAGAGGCGGCAACCTCGCCTCGCTCTATCTTTTTCATGGTGAGGAAACGCTCCTTGTGGACGAGGCGGTCCAACGGGTCGTCGACACAGCCATCGGCGACGCCGACAGGTCATTCAATCTGGATGTGCTTTCGGGGAGTGAAAATGACGCACGGGATATAGTCTCCCGTGCGTCGTCGTTTCCGATGATGGCCGGCCGACGGGTCGTGGTGGTGCGCGACGTCGAGCGGATGGACGAGAAAGGCCTCGAGGTGCTCGCCCGTTTCGTGGAGAACCCCTCCCCGACAACCTGCCTCGTGCTTGTCGCCGCCAAGGCCGACATGCGGAAGAAACCATTCACGACGATCCGGAAAAACGGCGTCGCGATGGAGTTCAAGGCGCTCTATGACAACCAACTGCCGTCCTGGATTGAAAAGCGGGTTCTACGGCTCGGAAAGACGATCGCACCCGAAGCCGGAAAGTTGCTTGCAGCGTACGTCGGCTCCTCGCTCCGTGCCCTCGACAACGAGATCGACAAATTGATGCTCTTCATCCGCGACCGCACATCGATCT